>JAITUD010000278.1 GCA_031286555.1 Microbacterium sp.
GCGACCGACAACTTCTTCCGCGCCCTCGAAGAGGTCGCGGCCCGCGGCATCCCGGTGCGAGTGCTGCTGGACTTCTGGGCCAACCGCGGCAAGCCGAAGTACAAGCAGACCCGCAAGCGCCTCGAGGCGATGGGCGCGGACTGGCACGAGATGCTGCCCGTGCAGCCGCTGCAGGGCCGCTGGCAGCGCCCCGACCTGCGCAACCACCGCAAGCTGCTCGTCGTCGACGGCAAGACCGCCTTCGTCGGGTCGCAGAACATCACCGACTCGTCGTACAACCTGCGCAAGAACATCAAGCGCGGCCTGCACTGGGTCGACCTGATGGTCCAGGTCGACGGACCGATCGTCGCGAGCGTGAACGCCGTCTTCCTCAGCGACTACTACGCCGAGACCGACCGGGTGCCGGAGGGGATCGACATCACCAGGGTCGAGACCGGCAGCGGTGACCTGGACTGCCAGATCGTGCCCTCCGGACCGGGATTCGAGGCCGAGAACAACCTGCAGCTGTTCCTCGGCCTGCTCTACGGCGCGAAGCGGAAGATCATGATGGTCAGCCCCTACTTCGTGCCGGACGAGGCCCTGCTGCTGGCCGTCTCCACCGCCTGCGACCGCGGCGTGCAGGTCGAGCTGTTCGTCTCGGAGGAGGGCGACCAGGCGATGGTCTACCACGCCCAGCGCAGCTACTACGAGGTGCTGCTGAAGGCCGGCGTGCGCATCTGGATGTACCGCAAGCCGTTCATCCTGCACACCAAGTCGCTCACGATCGACGACGACGTCGCGGTGATCGGATCGAGCAACATGGACATGCGCTCCTTCGGCCTGAACATGGAGATCTCGATGCTCGTGCGCGGCGAGGAGTTCGTCGCCGAGATGCGCGCGGTCGAGGACGAGTACCGCAGCCTGAGCCGCGAGCTCACCCTCGAGGAGTGGGAGCAGCAGCCGCTGCGCTCCACCGTGCTCGACAACCTCGCGCGGCTCACCTCCGCCCTGCAGTAGGCAGGGCGCCCGGAGGCGGATGCCGGTACCGTGAAGGCATGAAGAGCACGCGCATCCTCCACACGACCACCGCGCTCGCCGCAGGCATCCTGCTGATGGCGGGGCTGGCCGGGTGCGCGCAGTCGCCTTCCGGCACATCGACGTCGGCCCCCGCGCCGACGAGCACCTCGGGCTCCACCCCGGATGACGCAGACGTGAAGGTCGCCTGGCTCGACGAGGGACGCTCGTTCGCCGTCGTGACCTACGGGTCATCGACCTGCGTGCCGCAGATGCAGTCGGTCTCGTCCGACGGGCAGACCGTCGAGGTGACGCTCGCCGATGCGGACCAGGAGGCCGCCTGCACCGCCGACTTCGCCCCGCGGGCGTCGCTGTCGGTCATGCCTGTCGAGGTCGATGTCACGAAGGATGTCGAGGTGAAGGTCGTGTACGGCGAGCTCACCGATGACGCCGAACTCGACGCGCTGCCGGCCGAGCCCGAGGGGGCGACCTCGATGCAGCCGTCGGCCGGCTGGTTCGACGACGCGGGGATCGTGCTGCTGACCTGGGGCTCGTCGTCCTGCCCGCCGATCGTCTCGGGCGTCGAGCAGGCCGATGCCGGTGCCACCGTGACCTTCGCCGAGAGCGACCGCGTCTGCACGATGGACATGGCGCCGCGCGTGACTCTGATCGGGCTGGAGAAGCCCGTTGACGACGACGCCGCGTTCACCCTGACGCTCACGGGCGACAACCTCAGCGGAACCGTCGACGTGATGCGCTGACTCAGAAGCGGCTGGTGTCGTGCTGCTCGGGCAGCACGAGCAGCAGTCCGCCCTGATCGATGCGGCAGCGGATGCGCACCGCCTCGCCGAACTCGTCGCCGTCCAGTTCGATGGAGGTCGGCTCGGTCATGGCCGCCTCGGCGGTCGTGCCGCGCACGTAGCGGATCGACGTGTCGCGGCCGCGTCGCTCCAGCACCCGGCGTCCGGCGCGGAAGCGCCGCAGCACGGAGTTGTCCCACCAGATGCGCCGCCAGACGCCCAGCCAGCCGAACGCTCCGGTGGGCTGGATGACCGCGACGTCGAGGGTGCCGTCGTCGATCGAAGCGTCCGGCACCAGCGCGATGCCGGCCGGGAGCGCGCCGCAGTTGGCGAACAGCATGCTGTGCACCTTGACGGTGTGCAGCCGCCGGTCATCGATCTGGTAGACCGTGCGGAAGGGCTTCGCGCCGGGCAGCGAACGGGCGGCCCCGTCGACGTACGCGACCCAGCCGACCTGCTTCTTCAGGTTCGAGTTCGTGTTCGCGATCATCGCGGCGTCCAGGCCCATGCCGGCGAGTACGACGAACGCGTGCTCCGAAGTGCTGCCGTCCTCGCGAGTGAGGTGGGCCCAGCCGATGTCGACCGGGTGGGTCTTGCCGTCGAACACGGCCTCGATCATCTTCTCGGGGTCGCCCAGCGGCAGCTCGAGGTTGCGGGCGAACAGGTTGCCGGTGCCGCTGGGCACGATCGCGAGCGGCACACCGGTTCCGGCGATCGCCTCGGAGACGGCGCGGACCGTGCCGTCTCCACCCGCGACGAGCACGGCCGAGGCGCCCTCTTCGATCGCCTGCGCCGTGGCGCCCTGACCGGCGTCCTCGACGCTCGTCTCGTAGAACTTCGGCGGCGACCAGGCATGCCGTCTCGACGCCGCCTTCAGGGCGACATGCAGCCGCTTGGCATCGACTTTGACCGGGTTGAACACCAGCGCGGCATGCGACTGCCGGCTGCCATGGGTGCTCATGTCGCCACTCTATTCCGTCCAGGAAGGAGCACGCCGACCCGCCGGTAGACTTGCTGAATGATCGACCTCGCTCTGCTCCGTGACGAGCCGGACACCGTCCGACGCTCTCAGATCGCGCGCGGGAACGCGCCCGAAACCGTCGACGCCGCCATCGAGGCCGACCGATCGCGCCGGGCCGCGATCACCTCGTTCGAAGAGCTGCGCGCCGAGCAGAACGCGTTCGGCAAGCAGGTCGCCAAGGCGCCCAAGGACGAGAAGGCCGCGCTGGTCGCGCAGGCCAAGGAACTGGCCGAGCGCGTCAAACAGGCGCAGCAGGCGGCGACCGAGGCCGCGGATGCCGCATCCGCGGCGCTCGACCGCATCGAGAACGTCATCATCGACGGCGTGCCCTCCGGCGGCGAGGAGGACTTCGTCGAGCTGCGCCGCGTCGGCGACATCCCGACCTTCGACTTCGCTCCGCGCGATCACCTCGAGATCGGCGAGCTGCTCGACGCGATCGACATGGAGCGCGGCGCGAAGGTGTCCGGCTCACGGTTCTACTTCCTCAAAGGCATCGGCGCGCGTCTCGAGATCGCGCTGATGAACATGGCTCTCGACAAGGCGCTGCAGAATGGCTTCACGCCGATGATCGTGCCCACCATGGTGCGCCCCGAGATCATGCAGGGCACCGGCTTCCTCGGTGAGCACGCCGACGAGGTGTACCGCCTCGAGGCGCAGGACATGTACCTCGTCGGCACCAGCGAGGTGCCGCTCGCCGGCTACCACAAGGACGAGATCGTCGACCTGTCGAAGGGGGCCCTGCGGTACGCCGGATGGTCCACCTGCTATCGCAGCGAGGCCGGCTCGTACGGCAAGGACACCCGCGGCATCATCCGCGTGCACCAGTTCAACAAGCTCGAGATGTTCGTCTACACGACGGCCGAGGATGCCGAGGCGGAGCACCTGCGGCTGGTGGCGCTGCAGGAGGAGATGCTCACCGCGCTCGGCCTGTCGTACCGGGTGATCGATGTCGCCGCAGGCGATCTGGGTTCGAGCGCCGCGCGCAAGTACGACATCGAGGCGTGGGTGCCCACCCAGGACGCCTTCCGCGAGCTCACCTCGACCTCGAACTGCACGACCTACCAGGCGCGCCGGCTCGACGTGCGGCACCGCCTTGATCCGTCGTCGGGCTCAGGAACCGCAGGAAAGACGCAGCCCGTCGCCACCCTGAACGGCACGCTGGCGACCACGCGCTGGATCGTCGCGCTGCTCGAGACGCACCAGCAGGCGGACGGCTCGGTGCGGGTGCCAGAGGCTCTGCGCCCCTATCTGGGCGGTCTCGAGCTGCTGAGCCCGGTGCAGGCATGACGGCCGCCTCGGTCCCTGCATCCGACGCCTGGCTGGTCGCTCTCGACGTCGACGGCACGATCATCCTCGAGGACGAGACGATGAGCCCTGGCGTGCCCGCGGCCATCGGCCGGCTGCGCGACGCCGGGCACTTCGTCACCCTCGCCACCGGGCGCAGCTGGGGCGGCACCCACAAGCACCTGGCGACGCTCGGGCTCGAGCCGGAGTACGTGGTGTGCTCGAACGGCGCCGTCACGATGCGCCGCGTCGCCGGCGCCTGGGAGCGCTGGCACGTCGAGACGTTCGACCCCTCGCGGGTGCTCGGGCTGCTCGGCGAGCGGCTTCCGGATGCCCGGTACATGGTCGAACTCGGGTCGGGCCAGCGCCTGTTCACCGAGCAGCTCGACGACTGGACGCTCGACGGCGCGCGGCAGGTTCCGTTCGCGGAGCTGTCGGCCGAGCCGGTCTCGCGCGTGGTCGTCGTGGCGCCGGGTCAGGACGAGCACTACTTCCACGACCTGGTGGCCGAGGTCGGACTGAACGAGGTGTCGTATGCGATCGGCTGGACCGCGTGGCTCGACATCGCCCCGCAGGGCGTGGACAAGGGCACCGCGCTGGCACGCGTGCGCGAGCGTCTCGGCCACGCATCCGATCGTGTGCTGGTGGCAGGCGACGGGCGCAACGACCTGGGCATGTTCGACTGGTCGCTGCGCGGCGGAGGCCGCGCGGGGGCGATGGGGCAGGCCCCGGACGTCGTGAAGGATGCCGCCGGCGAGGTCACCGGCGCAGTGGAGGAGGGCGGGCTCGCGCGCGCGCTCGAGTCGCTGCTCGTCGCCGCACGCTGAGTGGGAACGGGGGTGCTCCCCAGTGTTTCTCCAGGTGAGCGCGGGAGAATGATCGTCGGCTCACCCGGCGTTCCGCGGAAACCGGATAGACTCGACGCCTGATCGTCCGGCCCAGCCGGGATCGGGAGGGTTGTCCGAGCGGCCGATGGAGCTGGTCTTGAAAACCAGTGAGCAGAGATGTTCCGCGGGTTCGAATCCCGCACCCTCCGCAGCAGATCCGAAAGGCACCGATTGAGCGAGTCGAGTACGTCGCGGCGCCCCCTCGCCCGTCATGGTCAGCAGTCCAGCCCGTCGTTCGTCGGCCAGCTGCTGAAGATCGTCGGCATCTTCGCCGCCGTCGTGCTGGTCAGTGGCTTCGCCGTGGGCGGCTACGTGCTCCTGGGTCTCACCTCCACCGTGCAGGCGAACGCCGTCGAGCTCGAGGGCCAGAAGGCGGTTCCGCCGGACATCGGCGCCTACGAGGGCGGTTTCAACCTGCTGCTCACCGGCGTGGACACCTGTGAGGCCAAGTACGCGCACCTGTTCGGCAAGCGCTGCGAGGGCGGCGACAGCGAGGGCACCCTCAACGACGTCAACCTGCTCATCCACGTGTCCGCGGAACCGCGGCGAGTGACCGCGGTCAGCTTCCCCCGAGACATGATGGTTCCCATCCCGTCCTGCGAGAACGAGAACGGGCGCGTCAGCTCGGCGATGAGCAAGCAGCCGCTCAACTCGGCATGGGAGTACGGCGGCCTGAGCTGCGTCGCCAAGACGATCACCGAGCTCACGGG
>JAITUD010000067.1 GCA_031286555.1 Microbacterium sp.
ACATCCCGCCAGAGCCACAGCTGTAGCGATTCCCAGGGGGATCGCTACCCAACGAAGGCGGCGTTTCGAAGGCACGGTGCACCTTTCAGATCTCGGACAGGGGCAACCCCAAGTCTAGGGCAACCTCACACCCGATTCATGCCAACCACGCAGGTTGGCGGCCGGTCAGTGGAAGCTGTCGCCGCAGGCGCAGGAGCCCTGGGCGTTGGGGTTGTCGATGGTGAACCCCTGCTCCGAGATGGTGTCCTTGAAGTCGATCGACGCGCCGTCCAGGTACGGGACGCTCATGTTGTCGACGATGACCTCGACCCCGTCGAAATCGACGGTCTCGTCGCCGTCCAGGTACCGCTCGTCGAAGTAGAGCTGGTAGATCAGACCCGAGCATCCGCCGGGCTGGACGGCGACGCGCAGACGCAGGTCGTCGCGGCCCTCCTGCTCGAGCAGGCTCTTCACCTTCAGTGCGGCGGCGTCGGTCAGGCCGACGCCGTGCGCGCGGGTGCTCGTGTCGGTCAGCGTGGTGTCGCTCATGTCACTCCTTGAGTACTCGTGCGGCGCGGGCGCCGCCCTGTTCGCAGTCTACCGCCGCACGGCCCGTGGCGGCCGGTCGATCAGCCCTGCGTGGTGCCGTTCATCCGCGCCAGCAGCAGCGCCTCGGCGCGCACCGCATTGCGGAAGGTGTCCAGGTGCAGCGACTCGTTGGGGCTGTGCGCGCGCGAGTGCGGGTCCTCGACGCCGGTGACCAGGATCTGCGCGCCGGGGAACTCGCGCACCAGGTCCGCGATGAACGGGATCGAACCGCCGACGCCGAGGTCGACCGGCGCGACGCCGTAGCCGTCCGCCATCGCCCCGCGGGTGAGCTCGACGGCCCAGCCGGCGGTGTCGACGAGGAAGCCGTCGCCGAGGTCCACATCCGAGAAGGTCAGCTCAGCGCCGAACGGGGCGTGTGCGCGCAGGTGCGCCTCGAGTGCGTCGTAGGCGTCCTTCGCCCGCTGCCCTGGGGCGACGCGGGAGCTGATGACGACGCTGATCTCGGGCAGCAGCGTGTTGGACGCCGCCTCCACGCTGGTCGCGTCGATGCCGGTGATCGTGACGGAGGGCTTGTTCCAGATGCGGCTCAGGATCTCATCCCGCCCGATCGGCGACACGCCCGGAAGCAGTCCGGTCTCATCGCGGAGCGTGTCCTCGCCGTAGGCGGGCGTCGCCGCGTCCCTCGCCTGCAGCCCGTCGACGGCGACCGCACCGTCGGCATCCCACAGCGTCGCCAGCAGAGTGACCGCCGCCATCATCGCGTCCGGAACCGCTCCCCCGAACATGCCGGAGTGCGATGCGTGCTCGAGCGTGCGGATCTTGAGGGTGAAGCGGGCGTTGCCTCGCAGGGTGACCGTCAGTCCCGGCGTGCGCTGATCCCAGTTGCCCGAGTCCGCGACGACGATCGCGTCTGCGCGGAGCGCGTCGGCGTTGTCGGAGAGGAACTGCGCGAAAGATCGCGAACCGTACTCCTCCTCGCCCTCGATGAACATCGAGACGCCGAGGTCGAAGTCGTCGCCCAGCACCTCGGACACCGCACGCAGCGAGGCGATGTGCGACATGATGCCTGCCTTGTCGTCCGCCGCGCCGCGCCCGTAGAGGCGGCCGTCGCGCACGGTCGGCTCGAACGGCGGGGTCTCCCAGAGCGCCTCGTCGCCGTGCGGCTGCACATCGTGGTGCGCGTAGAGCAGGATCGTCGGGCGCCCGTTGCGCGCCTTCTTCGTCGCCAGCACGGCCGGCTGTCCCATCTCGTCCGTGCCGGGCACGGCCGCGCGCAGCACACGCACCTCGTCGAAGGCGCCCGTTCCGCGTGCGAGATCGGCGACGGCGTCGGCGCTGCGCTCCAGCTGTGTCTGATCGAAGGCGGGCCAGGCGATACCGGGGATCCGGACCAGGGTGCCGAGATCGGACAGGGCTGCGGGGATGCCGGTGGCGACGGCCTCGAGGACGGATGCGTCCTGCTCGGCGGACGACGGGGAGGAGATGGTGGTCATGCGAGTAATCTTAAGGAACGAACCCGCTCCACGACACGAGGACTGCTGTGCCCGCTTCCACTCCCCCCGCCAACGACGACGCACCCGAGACGCCCGCCGTCGGCAAGGGGCGCGCCACGCCGACGCGCGCCGAGCAGGAGGCCGCCCGCCGTCGCCCGCTCGTGGCGGACACCAAGGAGGCCCGCGCCGCGGCGAAGGCCGATCTGCAGGCCCGTCGCGATCGCGCACGCATCGGCATGGAGCGGGGCGAGGACAAGTATCTTCCGGCGCGCGACAAGGGTCCGCAGCGCCGCTGGGTGCGCGACTACGTCGACGCGGGCTGGCACCTCAGCGAGTGGGTGATGGCGATGATGATCGTCGTCATCATCGCGGCGCTGATGCCGATCACGACGATCGCCTACAGCGCGATGATCGCCCTGTGGGCGTTCATGCTGCTCGCCGTGCTCGACATGGTCCTGCTCGCCTGGCGGGTCAAGCGCAAGGCGGCGGTCAAGTTCGGCAAGGAGCGCCTCGAGCGCGGCCTCGGATGGTACGCGGCCATGCGCTCCCTGCAGATGCGCTTCATGCGCCTGCCGAAGCCCCAGGTCAAGCGCGGCCAGTACCCCGCCTGAGACGTCTGCGGCGCCGCTCAGCGAGCGGCGCTGCCCAGGCCGCGGTTGATCTGGCGAGCCCAGAACGGTCCGCGGTACAGGAACGCCGTGTAGCCCTGTACCAGCGTCGCGCCGGCATCCAGCCGCTTCTGCACGTCCTCCGCGGTCTCGACTCCGCCGACCGCGATCACGCAGAAGTCGGCCGGCACTGCTGCGCGCACGACCGCGAGCACTTCGAGCGAGCGCTGCTTCAACGGCGCGCCGGACAGTCCGCCCGCTCCCGCCGCCTCGACGACGGACGGATCGGTGACCAGCCCCTCGCGCCCGATCGTGGTGTTGTGCGCGATGATGCCGGCGAGTCCCTCGGAGACCGCCATCGCCGCGATCGCCGCGATCTCGTCGTCGGGCAGATCCGGGGCGATCTTCACCAGCAGCGGGGTCTCCCCCGCAGCATCCTTCACCGCGCGCAGCAGCGGCGCGAGCGTCTCGACGGACTGCAAGCCGCGCAGGCCGGGCGTGTTCGGCGAGGAGACGTTCACGGCCAGGTAGTCTGCGAGCGGCGCGAGCCGCGTCGCGGACGCCACGTAATCGGCGGTCGCGTTCTCCACGTCGACCACCCGGCTCTTGCCGATGTTGACGCCGATGACGGTCTGCGGCCTGCGGCGCCGCAGCTTCCTGAGGCGCTTCGCCGCAGCATCCGCTCCCGCGTTGTTGAATCCCATGCGGTTGATGACCGCGCGATCGGCGACGAGCCGGAACAGCCGGGGCTTGGGGTTGCCGTCCTGCGGGATCGCGGTGACGGTGCCGACCTCGACATGCCCGAAGCCGAGCGCGGCGAGGCCGCGCACGCCGACGGCGTTCTTGTCGAAACCGGCGGCGACGCCGAACGGCGAGGGGAACGACAGACCCAGCGCCTGCACGCGCTGCTCCGGATGCGGCTTGGTCAGCGCGCGGGCGGCCCAGGAGAACGGCGGCACGCCGGCCACTCGGATCACGGCCATGCCGGCGTGGTGCGCGAACTCCGGGTCGAAGCGCGACAGGACGAGGCGGAAGAGCAGCGGATACATCCCTGCCAGGTTACCGGTCTTCGGCAGCGGCTTTCTCGCGGTCCGCGCGCAGCTCGCCGATCGCGGACTCGAAGTCCTCGAGCGAGTCGAATGCCTGGTAGACGCTGGCGAAGCGCAGGAACGCCACCTCGTCGAGCTCGCGGAGCGGTCCGAGGATGGCCAGGCCGATCTCATTCGTGTCCAGCTGCGAGACGCCCGTCTGACGGATCGCCTCTTCCACGCGCTGTGCGAGGACAGCGAGATCCGCCTCGGTCACAGGCCGCCCCTGACACGCCTTGCGCACGCCGGTGATCACCTTGTCACGACTGAACGGCTCGCTCACGCCCGACCTCTTGATCACCGCGAGGCTCGCGGTCTCGGTCGTCGTGAACCGGCCGCCGCACTCGGGGCACTGACGTCTGCGACGGATCGACAGACCGTCGTCGCTGGTGCGCGAGTCGATCACGCGGGAGTCCGGATGCCGGCAGAAGGGGCAGTGCATGATGCTCCAGAGTACTCGCCGGATCAGTCCCGGTCGGCGAATCGCGCTTCGACGGCCTCGCCGTGCGCGGGCAGGCCCTCGACGTCCGCGAGCGCGACGACGCCCTCCCTGGCCTGCGCGAGCGCGGTGCGATCGTAGGAGATCACCTGCTGCGGACGGAGGAACGTGTAGGCGCCGAGACCCGGCGCGTAGCGCGCCTGCCCTCCGGTCGGCAGCACATGGTTGCTGCCCGCCATGTAGTCGCCGAGGCTCACCGGCGTCTGATCGCCGACGAACACGGCCCCGGCGCTGGTGAAGGCCTCCGCGGCGGTCTCGGCATCGGCGAGGTGCAGCTCGAGGTGCTCGGGCGCATAGGCGTTGCTGAACGCGACCGCCATGGCGCGGTCGTCGACGAGCACGATCGCGGACTGCGGCCCGCCGAGCGAGACGGCGACGCGTTCGCTGTGGCGCGTGCGCGCGGCGAGCGTGACGACCTCGTCCGCCACGCGCTCCGCGAGTTCGGGCGAGTCGGTGACCAGCACCGCCGAGGCCTGCTCGTCGTGCTCGGCCTGGCTGATCAGGTCCGCCGCGACGAGACGCGGATCGGCGCCGGCCTCCGCGACGATGAGGATCTCGGTCGCACCCGCCTCGGAATCGGTGCCGACGATGCCGGCGACCGCGCGCTTGGCCGACGCGACGTAGTTGTTGCCGGGGCCGGCGACGACGTCGACCGGGTCGAGGCCGAGGCTCTCCACGCCCCAGGCGAGGGCGCCGATCGCGCCGGCGCCTCCCATCGCATACACCTCGTCGATGCCGAGCAGGGCCGCAGCCGCGAGGATGGTCGGATCGATCCGCCCGCCATGCGCGCTCTGCGCCGGCGATGCGAGCGCGATGCGCGCGACACCGGCGACCTGGGCGGGGACGACGTTCATCACGACGCTGGATGCCAGGGCCGCCTTGCCGCCCGGGATGTACACGCCGACACGCTCGACCGGCTGCCAGCGCTGCAGGATGCGCGCGCCGGGTCCGATCTCGGTGGTCTGCGATGCCGGGATCTGCGCGGCCGAACCGCGGCGCACCCGGTCGATGGCCGCCTCGAGGGCAGCACGGACGCGCGGGTCGATGGAGGCGAGCGCCTCGGTGAGGTGCTCGGCGGGGACCCGGATGTCGTGGCCCGTCACTCCGTCGAAGCGGTCGGCCTGCTCGCGCAGAGACTCCTCACCGCGGTGGTGCACGTCGTCGACGATGCGCGCGGCGGTGTCGAGCGCCTCGGCACGGGCCTGGACGGCGCGTGGGACGGCGGCGAGCATGGCCGCGGCGGAGAGTTCCCGGCCGCGGAGATCGATGGTGCGCAAACCCTGTTCAGCCCTTCGTGACGTTCGTGATGTCGTGCAGGTAGCCGATGCGGCCGTCGTCATGGCGGACGACATAGGCACCGCCGCGGTCCTCGATCACCAGCGCCCACGCGTGGGGTCCGATGGTGAACAGCTCCTGCCCGTGCTCGTCGAGCACCTCGCGCGCGTCGGGGGTCAGGATCCAGAACGGCTGCGCGGCATCCGTCGCCCTCGACGTGGACACCGGGTGGGTCGTGTCGTCCGGCACGTCGTATTCGGCCGCGTCATCGATCGGCCCCGCCGCCTCGTCCTCGACGTCCTCGTCATCGTCGAGAGGCGAGAGGATCTCCGTCACCGCGTCGGTGTTCGAGGCGAACAGGAAGTCCACCTCCTCCTCGTCCGCCTGCTCGGCCGCCTCGTCCTCATGGACCGGCGCCTCGATGGCGAGCAGTTCAGGCGTGGCACTCGGCCGCGCGATCACAGGTCTGACCGGGTTCGCGTTGCGGTGCGCGAGGGTCTCGAGCCGGCCCTGGAAGTCCTCCCGAAGACCGGGGATGAGCGGCGCGAGCACGGTGAGCACGACGAGCGCGAGCGCCACGACGGTCTCGACGATCGAAGACCAGCCGACCGAACCCGAAGCAGCACCCAGATCCCAGAGCAGCTGAACCCAGAGCACCGCCGAGACCGAGAACGCGACGGAGGCGAACTGGTCGACGCCGAGCGAACCGATCCTGCGGATGCCCTCGGGCGAGAACCTGCGCAGCACGATGAGGAACACCGCGACCGTGGGCACTGCGATCGGCAGGAGCCAGTGCACGCCGCTCTGCCACAGCGTCGACGACCCCGGGCCGCCGATCGGGAAGAACGACACGATGAAGCCGATCACCCACAGGACCACGATCAGCAGTTCACGCAGGGTCATCCCGAGGATGCCGTGCTCCGGCTCGACCTGCTCCTCGTACAGCACGCCTTCGTCCTGGGCCGCAGTGCTCATCGATACGTCCTTTCGTCGCGGCGCACGGATGGGGAGGTCGCGACGCCGGGTACGGCATCCGATCCTACCGGCGAAGGGCGCCGAGCCGCCGCGCGTGTCGGCGCGCTACGTGTTTCAGCCCAGGCAGGACGGCCCCAGCAGGGACTTCAGGTCGCCGAACAGGTCGGCGGAGACCGACACCGGCATCGGCACCTCGAACACCTTCGCCATCCCGCCCCTGTGCACGCGCAGCACGACCTCGGTCTCGCCGGAATGCCGCCTGAGCACCTCGGCCAGATCGGTCATGACGCGCTCCGTGGCGCGCTGCTCGGCCACCACCAGCGAGAGCGGGCCGGCCGCGTCGAAGGAGCCGATGTCGGGCGCGAAAGCGGACTGCGCATGCAGGTTGAGGCCGTCATCACGACGGGACACGCGCCCTCGCACCGCGAGGATCGCATCCTGCTGCAGCACGTGCTGGAACTCGGTGTACGTCTTGCCCATGAACATGACCGTCACCTCGCCGTTGAAGTCCTCGACGGTGATCATGCCGTACGGGTTTCCACTGGCCTTCGCCACGCGGTGCTGCACGCTGGTGACCAGCCCCGCGACGGTGACCTGGTCGCCGTCCTGCAGGTCCTCGGACGCGAGCAGGTCGTGGATCGAGATCGATGCGTGCTTGGCCAGCGGCACCTCGAGCCCGGCCAGCGGGTGATCCGAGACGTACAGGCCGAGCATCTCGCGCTCGAAGGCGAGCTTGTCCTTCTTGGTCCACTCCGGGCGCTCCGGCACCTGCGGCGGCTGCACTTCGTCGGCCTCGTACAGGCTGTCGAAGTCGAAGCCGATCGCGCCGGTGGCCTCGTTGCGCTTGATGCCCACGGCCGCCTCGACCGCGTCTTCGTGGATCTCCAGCAGTCCGCGACGGGTGTTCCCCATCGTGTCGAAGGCGCCCGCCTTGATCAGCGACTCCACCGTGCGCTTGTTGGCCACGTGCAGCGGGACCTTGCTGAGGAAGTCGTGGAACGAGGTGAAGGGCTCCTTCTGCCGCGCCTCGACGATGCCGTCGACGACGTTGCTGCCGACGTTGCGCACGGCGCCCAGGCCGAAGCGGATGTCGTCGCCGACTGCCGCGAAGAAGTTGATGGACGCGCCGACGTCGGGCGGCAGCACCTTGATGCCCATGCGTCGGCACTCGTTCAGGTACAGCGCCATCTTGTCCTTGGAGTCGCCGACGCTGGTGAGCAGCGATGCCATGTACTCGGCGGGATAGTGCGCCTTGAGGTACGCGGTCCAGTACGAGATCACGCCGTATGCGGCGGAGTGCGCTTTGTTGAAGGCGTAGTCCGAGAACGGCAGCAGGATCTCCCAGAGCGCCTGCACCGCGGCATCCGTGTAGCCGTTCGAATGCATGCCGGCCTGGAAGCCCTCGAACTGCTTGTCCAGCTCGGACTTCTTCTTCTTGCCCATCGCGCGACGCAGGATGTCCGCCTGGCCGAGCGAGAAGCCGGCCACCCGCTGCGCGATCGCCATCACCTGCTCCTGGTAGATGATGAGTCCGTAGGACTCCTCCAGGATGTCGGCGAGCGACTCGGTGAACTCGGGATGGATCGGTGTGATCTCCTGCAGACCGTTCTTGCGCAGGGCGTAGTTGGTGTGCGAGTTCGCACCCATCGGACCCGGGCGGTACAGCGCGATCAGTGCCGAGATGTCACCGAAGTTGTCGGGCTTCATCAGGCGCATCAGCGAGCGCATCGGCCCGCCGTCGAGCTGGAACACGCCCAGCGAGTCACCGCGCGCGAGCAGGTCGTAGGACGGCCGGTCGTCGAGGGCGAGATCCTCGAGCACGAGCTCCTCGCCACGGTTCATCCGGATGTTCGCCAGAGCGTCCGAGATGATCGTCAGGTTGCGCAGCCCGAGGAAGTCCATCTTGATCAGGCCGAGGGATTCGCAGGACGGGTAGTCGAACTGCGTGACGATCTGGCCGTCCTGCTCGCGCTTCATGATCGGGATGATGTCGATCAGCGGATGCGACGACATGATCACACCGGCGGCGTGCACGCCCCACTGGCGCTTCAGGTTCTCGATGCCGACCGCGGTGTCGAAGACGGTCTTCGCCTCGGGGTCGGTCTCGATGACCGTGCGGAACTCGCTGGCCTCCTTGAACCGAGGGTGGTCCTTGTCGAACATGCCCGTCAACGGCATGTCCTTGCCCATGACGGGCGGCGGCATCGCCTTGGTGAGCCGCTCGCCCATGCTGAACGGGAAGCCCAGCACTCGACCGGCATCCTTCAGGGCCTGCTTGGCCTTGATCGTGCCGTAGGTGACGATCTGCGCCACTCGCGCGTCACCGTACTTCTCGGTGACGTACTGGATGACCTCGCCACGACGACGGTCGTCGAAGTCGACGTCGAAGTCGGGCATCGAGACGCGGTCGGGGTTGAGGAATCGCTCGAAGATCAGGCCGTGCTCGATCGGATCCAGGTCGGTGATCTTCATCGCGTAGGCGGCCATCGATCCCGCACCGGAACCACGTCCAGGTCCGACGCGCACGCCGTTGTTCTTGGCCCAGTTGATGAAGTCGGCGACGACGAGGAAGTAGCCGGGGAAGCCCATCTGCGTGATGACGCCGGTCTCGTACTCGGCGCGCTTGCGCACGTCATCCGGGATGCCGCCGGGGTACCGCGCGTGCAGGCCGGTCTCGACCTCCTTGATGAACCAGCTCTCCTCGGTCTCGCCCTGGGGGACCGGGAAGCGCGGCATGTAGTTCGCGCTGGTGTTGAACGACACGTCGCAGCGCTCGGCGATCAGCAGCGTGTTGTCGCATGCCTCGGGGTGGTCCCGGAACAGCTGCCGCATCTCGGCCGCGGACTTGACGTAGTAGCCGTCGCCGTCGAACTTGAACCGGTTCGGGTCGTCCATCGTCGAGCCGGACTGCACGCACAGCAGCGCCTCGTGGCTCTTGGCGTCGTGCTGGTGCGTGTAGTGCAGGTCGTTGGTGCCGACCAGCGGGATGCCGAGGTCCTTGGCGATCTTGAGCAGATCCTCCATGATGCGGCGCTCGATGGAGAGGCCGTGATCCATGATCTCGGCGAAGTAGTTCTCCTTGCCGAACAGGTCCTGGAACTCGGCCGCCGCGGCGCGGGCCGCGTCGTACTGCCCGAGGCGCAGTCGCGTCTGGATCTCGCCGGACGGACATCCGGTCGTCGCGATCAGGCCCTTGGAGTACTTCTGCAGCAGCTCGCGGTCCATACGCGGCTTGAAGTAGTAGCCCTCGATGCTGGCCAGCGACGAGAGCCGGAACAGGTTGTGCATGCCCTCGGTGGTCTCGGACAGCAGGGTCATGTGGGTGTAGGCGCCCGAACCCGAGACGTCATCGCTGCGCTGCTCGGGCGAGCCCCACTGCACGCGGGTGCGGTCACCGCGGTGCGTGCCCGGCGTGACGTAGGCCTCGATGCCGATGATCGGCTTGATGCCGGCGGCCTGCGCCGTGCGATAGAACTCGAACGCCGCGAAGGTGTTCCCGTGGTCGGTCACGGCGACCGCGGGCATGCCCTGCTTCACCGCCTCCTGCACGAGCGGGCCGACACGCGCGGCGCCGTCCAGCATCGAGTACTCGCTGTGCACATGGAGGTGGACGAAGGAGTCGGATGCCATGCTTCGAGTCTACGAGGCGACCCCGACACCGGAGGCCGGTGTCGGGGTCGATCCTCACTCCACCATGTACTGGTTGGTGTTCGTGTACGTGATCGAATCGGCGAGTGTGCCGACCAGACCCATCGTCACGCGCAGCAGGCCGGGCTTGATGTCGTCGAGCGCGGGCGGCGTGTCCAGTCCGAGAGTCAGCGTCTTGCCGTCATGACCCTCAGCGGTGATCGATCCGATGTAGACGGTCACGTTGCCACGAAGGGACATCGTGTCGGCCTTGGTCACCAGCCCGGGGCCGTCCGGCGGGCGCACCGTCAGCGAGAATCCCGTGATCGTGATGGCATCCGCGCTGATCTTCAGCACGCGGACGTCCTTGCCGCTCTTCGTCGGCACCGTCACGATGCCGATCGACTTCAGGCCGCTGAACGACAGCCCCTTGGAACCCATCTGCGCCGGGGTGTTCGTGAACACCGGGGCCCCGGTGTCGGGTTCGGCGACGACGGGCGTCGGCGAGGGCGTGGGAGCAGCGGGCTTCGTCCCGGGGACCACCGGCTTCCCCGGTGCGGGCGTCGCCGCCCCCGGATCGCTCGGCGCCGGTGTGGGACTCGCCGTCGGCGCCGGATCGGCCGGCTTCGGGCAGAGCCACGGGAACACGTCGCAGAATCCGGTGTGCCGGACCGTCGCGACCGGTGCTGCCGCGGCCCCGACGGTGAGCGGCATGATCAGCGCACCGACCGCGAGCACGGCGGCCGCGAGCCTCATCCGGCGAGCCGTCACGAGACGACCTCTTCGTCGGCCTCCGCAGCGTGCTTCCGCGGCATCCAGGCGACCACCAGCACGCCGCCGACCGAGGCCAGGATCATGCCGATGAGGAAACCGCCGAGGTTCACGCCGATCAGGGAGTACAGCGCGACGGCCAGGGCCAGCACACCGTAGAACACATGGTGCACGGGCATGAAGATCGCAAGGATCCCGAGCAGCACGAGAGCGATCGGGATGATCGTGGCCTGCAGACCCTCGATGCCCAGCTGCACGTGCAGGTGGCCGATGTCGAGCTGCCCGGAGAAGAACATCTCGAAGCCCGCGATCACGACGAGCAGCCCGCCGATGAAAGGCCGGCGCTTCGCCCAGGCACGGAAGCGCTGCCAGGCGCCGGGCTGCGCAGACGCCCCTGCGGCGGCATCCGGTTCGGCCTCTTCGAACTCTGCATCCGCGAGCAGGGAATCGAGCTCCGCGGCATCCTCCTCGGCGCGCGCGGACGCGCGGCGCTCACGCCGCGACGACATCGTGCCGTCCAAGTCCTCGCTGTCGGTCATCGGGTGGGATCCGCTCAGAAGCATCCCTTTGATCCGTCCGTCAGCTCCAGGGTCATGCCGGTCAGCGTGAACACCGAGGCCTGCGTGCTCCAAGCCGTCTGCTGAAGGCCCTTGATCGAGACGGTGTCGGCGTCCTGGGCGAAGTCGCCTGCGGTGCCCTTCGCCTTGGTGCCGACGGTCGAGGCGTCCACGCCGATGCGGATGTTGCCGAACGACGCATCGCCCTTCAGGCCCGTCATCCCGATCTGCAGATCGGAGGCGGATGCCGGGGTGTCGCCACCGCCGGCCTTGATCAGCACGCCGACCTTGCCCATCGGGGTCTCGGTGACGACGGCCTGGCACAGGTTCGCCAGGGTCGCGCTCTTGATGTTCGCGATGGCGACGGTGTGCTTGCCGCCCTCGGAGTCGGTCGCGACTCCGGCGTACTGCGAGAACCCGGTGCCCTCCAGCTGGCTCGCGCTGATCTGGAACTGGCTGCCGGACACGGCGAACGAGACCGGGACCTGCCCCTGTGCCACTCCCCCCATCAGAACCGCAGCGGCGATTCCGACCGGGACGGCGGCCAGTGCGATGCGCCCACCGTGCGTGGTGGTCAGCTTCGAGAACTTCATGGTGGGCTTCTTCATCGATCCTCCTGGGGCAGGGTGAGCGTCCTCGTTGACGCGACTACGAGCATAACCCCCATTGACTCATAGTCAATAACATCCGCCGATAGGATTTCGGCATGCCCGTCGAGCGTCGTGTCCGTCTCACTCCGGATGAGCGCCGCGCCCAGCTCGTCGCCACCGGCGTGAACTTCCTCAGCGATCATCCGCTGGACGAGTTGACGATCGACGAGCTCGCCGAGCGCGCCGGCGTCTCCCGCGCGCTGATCTTCCACTACTTCGAGACCCGTCAGGGCATGCACAGAGCGGTCGTCACGACCGCGCGGGACGCCCTTCTCACCGCCACCGAGCCTCGGCCGGAGCTGCCGCCGCGGGAGCGCGTGCGCGACACCCTGGAGCGCATCGCGATGTTCGTCCGCGAGCATCGCGGCACGTTCTTCTCTCTGGTACGCGGCGTCGCCAGTGGCGATCCCGCCGTGCGCACAGTCGTCGACGAATCGCGTGAGCGGAACGCCGCACGACTGCTGGAGGCACTCGTCGAGGTCGGCGAGCCGGACTCCCGTGCGCTGCGGATCACGCTGCGCGCCTGGGTGTCGTTCGCCGAGGAGATCTTCGTCACCCTCGCCGTGGACGAGGATGCCGACCGCGATGCCGTGGTCGCCTTTCTGGAGCGATCGCTCGAGGCGGCGGTCACCGCGGCGCGCGGCGCCCAGCTCTGACTACTCGCCGCGCAGGATGTCCAGCGCGTGCTGGAAGTCGGCGGGGTACGGCGACTCGAACTCGACCCACTCCCCCGTCGTCGGGTGCGTGAACGCCAGCTGGTGCGCGTGCAGCCACTGCCGGGTCAGCCCGAGACGCTCGGCCATCTTCGGATCGGCGCCGTAGAGCGGGTCGCCGACGCACGGATGCCGGTGCGCAGCCATGTGCACGCGGATCTGATGCGTGCGGCCGGTCTCGAGGTGGATCTCCAGCAACGAGGCACCGGGGAACGCCTCCAGCGTCTCGTAGTGCGTCACGGACGGCTTGCCGTCGGGCACGACGGCGAACTTCCACTGGTGGTGCGGATGCCGCCCGATCGGCGCATCGATCGTGCCCGCCAGCGGGTCGGGATGCCCCTGCACGACGGCGTGGTAGATCTTCTCGACCGTGCGGTCCTTGAAGGCGCGCTTCAGGGCCGTGTAGGCGGCCTCGGTCTTCGCGACGACCATCAGGCCGCTCGTGCCCACGTCGAGGCGATGCACGACGCCCTGGCGCTCGGCGGCACCGGTGGTGGCGATGCGGAACCCGGCGGCGGCGAGGGCGCCGACCACGGTCGGCCCCTCCCAGCCCAGCGACGGGTGCGCGGCGACGCCGGTGGGCTTGTCGACCACGACGATGTCATCGTCGTCGTACACGATGCCCAGCTCGGGGACCGCGATCGGCACGATGCGCGGCTCCTCCTTCGGCTGCCAGCTGACCTCGAGCCAGCCCCCGCCGCGCAGGCGGTCGGACTTGCCGAGCGTCACGCCGTCGAGGGCGACACCGCCGGCCTCGGCGACCTCGGCCGCGAAGGTGCGGGAGAAGCCCAGCATCTTGGCCAGGGCCGCATCGACCCGGGCGCCGTCCAGCCCGTCCGGAACGGGGAGCGTGCGCGACTCCACGCTCAGCTCTCCGACGAGGCGGGAGTGTCGGAAGCGACGTCGTCGGCCGCCGCCGTCTCGGCAGCGGCCTTTTCGGCTGCTTCGTGGTCGCGCTCGCGCGTGCCGTCGAACCGCAGTCCGAAGAGCACCAGCAGGGCGACCGAGATCATGCCGGTCACGATGAAGATGTCGGCGACGTTGAAGATCGCGGGCATCATCCACGGCATAGAGATCATGTCGACGACGTGTCCGACGGGGAAGCCGGGGTCGCGGAACACGCGATCCGTCAGGTTGCCGAGGACACCGCCGAGCAGGCACCCGAGCACGACCGCCCAGAGCCGCGCGCGCAGGCCGAAGGCCTTCCAGATGATCACCACGGCCACGACCGCGAGAGCGATCGTGAAGATCCAGGTGGCGCCCTTGCCGATCGAGAACGCCGCCCCGGGGTTGCGCACGTAGATCAGCTGCAGGAATTCGCCCAGCACGGGCACCGGCTCACCGTACGGCAGGTACGTGATGGTGAGGTACTTCACAAACTGATCGGCGGCCAGCACCACCGCCGCGAGAACCGCGACGATCGCACCGGCCGCCGACCGACGAAGGGGACGACGTGCCAACGACTTACAGTCCGATGGCCGAGACCGGGGTCGAGTCGTTCGACGCCGCACGCTGGTCGAGGTCGCGGAGCTGGCCCTCGATCAGACCGCGCAGCTTGGAGCGGTAGTCGCGCTCGAACTCGCGCAGCTCGGTGATGCGACCCTCGAGCGTGTTGCGCTCGCGCTCGAGACGCGCGGACTGCTCGCGCTGCTTGGCCTCGGCGTCGCGGCGGATGCGCTCGACCTCGGTCTGAGCGTCGGCGATGAGCTGCTGGCGCTTGGCCTCGCCCTCGGCGACGTGCTCGTCGTGGAGGCGCTGAGCGAGCTCGATGATGCCGGCGGTCGCGGTCGCCGAACCGGCGACGTCGTGGCTGATCGGAGCGGCGGCAGCGGGCGCCGACGCGGC
>JAITUD010000091.1 GCA_031286555.1 Microbacterium sp.
ACGCCGCGGCGGGTGAAGGCGGGGGAGACGAACATCATGTCGATGTACCCCTCCGCGCTGACATCCGAGAATCCCGCTACCCGTCCGTCGACGACGGCGACGATGCCGGCGAGCCGGCGCATCGCCGCGCTCCACTCCTCGATGCTGCGCTTCTCCGGTCGCGCCCACGCCGCGATCTGCTCCGGCGAGTAGTCGGCCGCCGCCGTGACCGTGACTGCGTCGAGGAACACCTGCAGGGTCGTCTCCGCGTCGCTGTCGCGGTAGTCGCGGATCTGGATGCCGGGCATCCCGCCAGCGTAGCGGCGGGCAGGATCTCGGACGGGATGCGCCTGCGGCATCCCGCGATTCTGCGGAACTCCGAGGTGATGCCTGGCCCCGAACGTGAAGCGGCCCTGATCAGAACGCGGCGAGCGCCTCGGCCAGCATCCGGTGCCCCTGCTTCTCGAAGGGCACGTCGCCGACCTTGTACGCCCAGCAGGCGGTGCCGACCGCCTCGCGGAGCGCATCGAGATGCCACCGGTCCGGATCGCGCGGATCGGAACCGTACCCTTCGAAGAAGGCCGCCTCGAGCCTCGGGTTCTCCCGCCACTGCTGTGCAGCGAGGCGCACGAAGTCGGTGGATGCCGGGCGGAATGCGAAGCGCCCGAAGTCGATCGCCCGCACGGTGCCGTGGTCGTCGAGCCAGTTGCGCGGATGCCAGTCACCATGCGTCGGAACCAGGTCCACGGGCGGTGCCGGGGCGGAGGACAGGATGCTGCGGGCGCGTTCGGCGATCGCGGCGTCCACCCGGTTCGGCTGTTCCAGCCAGTGCAGGGCGCGGGCGGTGGCACGTGCCTCGTATCCGGCGTCCGTCCGTGCCTCGAGTCGGTGCAGTCGGCTCAGCAGCTCGCCGGCCTGCCGGTAGGTGTCGGGACGCTGCTCGGCGTCGGTGCCGAGCACCAGCGTGCCGGGCAGGTACTCGAGCAGGATGATGCGCGCGGCCGCATTCGCGTCGAGCAGGCGCGCGGCCTGCTCTGTGGCGGCGAGCGGCGCGACGTAGGCCGGGTGTGCGGAGATCTCGCGCGGCAGATGCGTGTCATCGGGACCGGCGGCCTTCACCACGAAGTCCCGCCCGCCGGCGCGGACGTGCAGCACGGTCGTGTCCACGAGATTCCAGGACATGTCCTGGACGACATCCGCGTCAGGCAGCAGGTCTTCGACCCAGTCCCGCTGTGCGGCATCCAGTCGCTCGTCCATCCGACCATCCTGCCGTGACCGATCCCCGCCATGTCCACTGTCGGTCACCGATTTCCCTTGTCGCGCCTCGCGAGGGCTTGCTTGACTGACCCCGAGTTCAGGCACTGGCGCCTGACGAGAGAGGATCCCCAGACTCATGAAACGCTCACTGAAGGCGAGTTTCGCCGCCGCATCGCTCACTGCGCTCGCGCTGTCCTGCATCGCCCTTCCGGCCGCGCAGGCGACCGAGGCTCCGGCACAGCCCGGGGCATCGTTCTCCGCCGCGGCCTCTCCCACCGTCGACCAGGGCTACATCGACGCGGTCCGCGCGTACTTCAACGACAAGGTCGCCCAGCTCGACGTCGACGCGGAGACGCGTGCGGCACTCCAGGCCGCCGGTGCGTCGAACGACGCGCTCCTCGACGCGGCGAGCAGCTCAGCCGTCGAGCTGCAGAACCTGCTCACGGCAGCCGGCGTCGACCGTGACGAGGCGCTCGACCCGGCCGATTACCAGTGCGGCCCCACGCCGATGCGTGACTGGAGCGCAGGGCAGCTGGCACAGGTCGATCCCGACTCCTACAACTGGTACCGCACCGGATTCGCCGGTCTCTCGCCGGATCTGCTCGTGCAGTACTGGACGCTGATGAAGACGCCGCAGGCGGCGAAGGACACGGTGTTCGGGATCGACGGCAAGTCGACCAACGAGATGGCCCGCACCTGGGGAGCGCTGCAGAAGTTCTGGGACATCGACGGCTCGGGCATCGGCCTGGTCCAGTACGACGCGAAGCTGCTCGGCAGCTCCGACCAGGCCAAGGCAGACCGCCTGTTCGTCTACGACGGCATGGCGAAGGTCAGTCTTCTCAGCTCGATCCTGCTGATGGGTGCCGTCGAGGTCGGCATCGCGCAGGGCAAGATGGACGGCTTCCCCGGCGGCGAGGACAACCCGCTGTTCTCGGTGAACTCGTTCGCGATCGACCCCGCCCGTTCCGGCGACAGCCAGGACATGCTCGAGACCCTGGGCATCACGCGCCGCGTCGCCATGGGTGAGGGACTCATCCAGGTCTGGAAGGACCTCGGCATCAGCGACGCGGGCAACCGCGCCGTGCTCGCCCACGAGTACGGCCACCAGGTGCAGTACGACGGCAACCTGTTCGAGACGGACATCACCGACGAGGCAGAGGCCACCGCGCGCACCGAGCTCATGGCCGACGCGTTCGCCAGCTACTTCACGGTGAGCAAGCGCGGCGAATCGCTGAACAAGGCCTACGCGCTGCAGAACTTCCAGTCGTTCTACAACGTCGGCGACTGCGCGTTCACCAACCCCAACCACCACGGCACGCCGAACCAGCGCTACGCGGCCGCCGAGTGGGGCGCGGACGTCGCTCGCCTGGCCGACGACCAGGGGCACATCCTGCCGAGCCTCGAGGTGGCAGACCGCTTCGAGAAGGTGCTGCCGATCATCACCGCACCGGACGCCGAATAGGGGTTCTCGCCTGAGGGGTCGCGGTTCGGATGCATCCGGACCCGCGACCCCTCTCAGATCCAGCCCTGCATCGCGATCTGCAGGCCGAGCTGGAAGCGGGTGTCGGCGCCGAGCTGCTCCTGAAGGGCGGTGATGCGGCGGCCCACAGTGCGCTCCGAGACGCCCAGTTCGTGGGCGATGGCGCGGTCGGTGATGCCCAGGCTGAGCAGCCGGACGAGCTCGCGGTGCTCCTCGGCACCGGGGCGCACCGTCTTCCGCGGGTCCAGCGGCAGTCCCAGCTGCCAGTAGGACTCGAAGATCGCCTTCCACGACTCGATCACACGGCGGTTGTGCACGCAGGCGAGGTGGATGGGCTCATCGCTGTTGTAGGAGACGTTCATGGTGGCGAAGTCGTCCATGATGACCATGTTCACCGGGACGCCGGGGAACACCCGCGCCTCCTCGCCGGCGGCCACGGAGGACGCTGCGACGGCGAGCGCCGACTCGTTCTCGAACAGCCTGCTGTGGTAGACGACGCGCACGCGGACACCCCGCTGGAGCGCCGCTTCGAGCCCGGGATCCTGCTCGATCGTCATCCCGGCTCGGGGACCGATCGCCAACGCCATGACCTCCCGAACCGAGTTGCCCAGGGCATCCGCCGCGCGGCGTCGAGCGGCCACACCGGAGACGATCTCGATGCCGACCTCCTGCCCGGCGGCGGAGCGCCAGATGGTCATCAGATCGGTCATCGCGTGCTGACTGGCGACGACCTGCTGCATGTGCCGGGCGGCGAGGTCCACGAGCGGGCCGGCCGGAGGCACCGCCGAGACGCTGCCGTCCGCCAGGATCGCCAGGCCCGTCTCGAGCAGGACCTCCAGCGCTGCGACGTCGGGCTCATCCGCAGGCAGCGCGCCGGCGGCCGCCAGGCGGGCGTACAGCGCACGCGCCTCCGAGGTGATACCGAGCACCTCGTAGTCGCGAGGCTCCTCCAGCCGCCTGATGCGCTCGCTCACTGCGCGCCCGCGGGCGAGAAGGTGACCGTGCCCGTGCGGACATCCGCCGCGTCGAGTCGCACGCGCACGACATCTCCGGGCTTCGCGCCGGCCGGGATCGGGGCGCGGGCGGTCACCGCCGGGTCGGCGATCTGCACGGTCGCCTTCCCCTCGCCGTTCGCGGGGCGGAGGACGGT
>JAITUD010000023.1 GCA_031286555.1 Microbacterium sp.
GGCAACTACAACCCCAAGACCAGCCGCATCTACGAGGACTTCGGCCTGTTCACCGCCGATCCGCAGGTCGGTCGCGACCTCACCCGCCTGTTCAACGAGCTGAGCGGCTACGCGATCGAGAAGAAGTTCAAGCGTCTTCTCGTCGCACCGCTGCACCTGCGCCGCGGGCTGCTGCGGCTCATCGACAAGGAGCGCGCGAACGCCGAGAAGGGCAAGCCCTCCCACATCCGCATCAAGGTCAACTCGATGGTCGACGAGCAGATCATCGACGCGCTCTACCGTGCGAGCCAGGCCGGCGTTCAGGTGGACGTGTGGGTGCGCGGCATCTGCAGCCTGCGGGTGGACCTGCCCGGCGTCAGCGACAACATCACCGTGCGCAGCATCCTCGGCCGCTATCTGGAGCACTCCCGCATCTTCGCGTTCGAGAACGACGGCGATCCGCAGGTGTTCATCGGCAGTGCCGACATGATGCACCGCAACCTCGACCGCCGCGTTGAGGCGCTGGTGCGGGTCGCCGACGAGGCGCATGTGCAGGAGCTCACCTCGCTGTTCGACCGCGCGATGGACGACGGCACGAACTCCTGGCATCTCGGGGCCGGCGGCGTCTGGACGCGCCGCACCGAGGACTCCGACGGCAATCCGCTCACCGACCTGCAGGATGAGACCATGGTCCGCATCCAGCGACGTCGGCGCAAGCGCGCGGTGCGATGATCCCGGCGACGATCGCGCTGGCGTCGGACAAGGCCGTCTACGCGGCCGGATGCGTCGTGTGGCGGCTCGTCGAGGGCAAGCTGCGCATCCTGCTGATCCACCGCACGAAGTACCAGGACGTGACACTCCCGAAGGGGAAGGTCGACCCGGGCGAGACGCTCGCCGAGACGGCCGTCCGCGAGGTGCACGAGGAGACCGGCATCCGCGTGACGCTCGGCGTGCCGGTCGGCGTGAGCCGCTACTTCCTCAAGCCCAAGCGGCAGAAGGTCGTGCACTACTGGGCCGCGGAGGCCACGGATGAAGCGATCCGGGCATCCACCTTCGTACCGAACCACGAGATCGCCGCGATCGAGTGGGTCAGTCTGAAGAAGGCCCGCGCCCACCTCAGCTACCCGGTCGACACCGAGATCCTGGACAACTTCGCGAACCTCGTCGAGGACGGCGTGCTGCAGACCTTCCCGCTGATCGCACTGCGGCACGGCAAGGCCGTAGCCAGAGCGGACTGGAACGGTGCCGACGTCGAACGCCCGCTGACCGGACGCGGCGAGGCGCAGGCGAAGGCGATCGTCGGACCGCTCCGCGCGTTCGGGGTGGCCAAGATCGTCACCAGCGACGCGGTGCGCTGCGCGCGCACGGTGAAGCCCCTGGCCAAGGCGCTCGGCATCAAGGCGAAGAAGACCGGGCTCATCGGCCAGGACGCCTGGGAGTCCGGCACAGCCGATCTGCGCGGCGTCATCGGCAAACGCGTCCGGCTGCGCGAGGCCGCCGTGATCTGCAGCCACGGGCCCGTGCTGCCCGACATCCTGGCGGAGATCGCCCTCGCCACCGCGACCATGCACGGCTCCTACGTCGCCAGCGCCAGTGCACTCGAGCCCGGTGCGTTCTCCGTCGTGCATCTGTCGGCCAGCAACCCCGGTTCGGGCATCATCTCGATCGAGACGCACGACCCTCAGGTCTGATTTCCCGCGGGTCGTCTTCTCCGCGCCGCCATTCGTTCACCTTCCGTTCACCCGCACGGGACAGTCTCGTTAACCGTCGCTCCTAACGTCACTGTGTGCCCTGCACCGGGCCCGAAACCCACCCCACGATCGAACGGATCCACAGTGAAGATCTCCCGCATCGCTCGAATCGGCGCCATCGGCGCCATCGCCGCTCTCGCACTCGCGGGCTGCGCCGCGAACGAGGGCGCAGCGCCCAAGTCGTCGGACTCGTCCGCCCCCGCCGCTGCAGCCCTCAAGGGCACGATCAGCGGCCAGGGCTCCTCCGCCCAGGGCACTGCTCAGACCACCTGGATCGCCGGCATCCAGGCGGACTCCAGCCCCGACCTGAACATCAACTACGACCCGCAGGGCTCGGGCGCCGGCCGCAAGGCGTTCATCTCGGGCGCCGTCGACTTCGCCGGCTCCGACGCCGCGCTGAAGGACGAGGAGCTCGCCTCCACGTTCGCCGCCTGCGCACCCGACTCGAAGGCGATCGACCTTCCCGTCTACATCTCGCCGATCGCCATCGCCTACAACGTCGAGGGTCTCGACGAGCTGAAGCTCGACGCCGCCACCACCGCGAAGATCTTCTCCGGCAAGATCACCAAGTGGAACGACCCCGCCATCGCCGCGCTGAACGACGGCGCCAAGCTCCCCGCCGCTGACATCGTCGTGGTGCACCGCTCCGACGACTCCGGCACCACCCAGAACTTCTCGGAGTACCTCGGTGCGAACGCCGGCGACATCTGGGGCACCGACCTCGGTCAGACCTTCCCGTACCAGGTGGGCGACGCCGCCAAGGGCACCTCGGGTGTCGCCGACGCCGCGAAGAACGCCGCCAACTCGATCACCTACATCGACGAGTCCGGCATCGGCAACACGGGCCTGAAGGTCGCGCAGCTCAAGGTCGGCGACGCGTTCAGCACCCTGTCGGCCGACGGCGCCGCCGCCGTCGTGGCAGCGTCCCCGCTGGTCGAAGGTCGCGCGGACAACGACCTCGCCATCGCGATCGACCGCACCAACACCGAGGCGAACGCCTGGCCGCTGGTTCTCGTCTCGTACGTGATCGGCTGCCAGCAGTACGCCGACGCGGAGAAGGGCAAGCTCGTCAGCGGGTACTTCCAGTACATCGCCAGCGACGCCGCGCAGAAGGCCGCCGCCGAGAGCGCCGGCTCTGCCCCGCTGTCGTCCGAACTCGCCGCGAAGGTCCTCACCGCCGCCAAGTCGATCAAGTAACCCGTTCGGACGTCCGGTCCGAGAGGCGAGAACCTCTCGGACCGGACGTCCGTCGATACGCCTGATCCCAGAAAGAGAGCACGCCCATGGCCAGCACAGCAGAAGGCGCTCGACCTCGCGCGAAGGTCCGCCTCGGAGACAGAGTCTTCTCCACATCCACCGTCGTCGCCGGCTCCCTGATCCTGGCCACCCTCGCCGCGGTCGCTCTGTTCCTGATCCTGCAGTCCATCCCGGCGCTCAGCGCCGGCGAAGGCGACCTGCCCAACAACGCCACCAGCTTCTGGTCCTGGGTCGGCCCGCTCGTCTTCGGCACGATCTGGGCCGCCTTCCTGGCCCTCGTCATCGCGACGCCGCTCTCGGTCGGCATCGCCCTCTTCATCTCGCACTACGCGCCGCGTCGCGTCGCCCAGACGCTCGGCTACGTGATCGACCTGCTGGCCGCGGTGCCCTCCGTGGTGTTCGGCCTGTGGGGCATCGCCACGCTCGCCCCCTTCGTGCAGCCGTTCTACACCTGGCTCACTCAGAACTTCGGATGGTTCCCGCTGTTCGCGCCGCCCGTCTCCGGCACCGGCCGCACCATCCTCACCGCAGCGGTGGTCCTCGCCGTGATGGTCATCCCGATCATGACCGCGATCTGCCGCGAGGTGTTCCTGCAGACTCCGCGCTCGCACGAGGAGGCCGCGCTCGCTCTCGGCGCCACCCGCTGGGAGATGGTGCGCATGGCCGTGCTTCCGTTCGCCCGCAGCGGCATGATCTCGGCGATGATGCTCGGCCTCGGCCGTGCGCTGGGCGAGACCCTCGCCATCGCGATGGTGCTCTCGCCGGCGCTCATCGTGAGCTTCGCGGTTCTGCGGCCGCAGAGCCCCAACACGATCGCCTCGAACATCGCCCTGCAGTTCCCGGAGGCCACCGGCCTCTCCGTGAACGCGCTCGTCGCCTCCGGCCTCGTGCTCTTCATCGTGACTCTGCTGGTGAACATGCTCGCGCGCTACATCATCAACCGCCGCAAGGACTTCTCGGGAGCCAACTGATGTCCACCGCCACCACGACTCCCCCGGCCCCTGTGACCAGCGCACCCGCCGCGAAACTGACCGCCGGCCACCTCCCGCGCGGTTCCGCCATCGTCCTGCTCATCATCAGCTGGGGGGTCGCTGCCGCGCTGTACGGCTTCCTCCAGGCGACGGGCGCGACCGAGCAGCTCGACATCGTGGGCATCGTCGTTCTCGGGACCGTGCTGTTCAATGTGCTGCTCTTCCTGCTCTCGGCGATCGTCGAGGGCCGCCGCCGTGCGGTCGACCGCCTGGTGACGTCACTGGTGATCTCGGCCTTCGTCCTCGCGCTCCTGCCGCTCATCTCGCTCGCCTGGACCGTGCTCGTCAACGGCCTCGCACGCTTCGACGCCACCTTCTTCACCTCTTCGATGCGCGGCATCGTCGGTGAGGGCGGCGGTGCGCTGCACGCCATCATCGGCACGCTGCTCGTCACGCTCGGCGCGGCAGTGATCTCGATCCCGATCGGCCTGCTCACCTCGGTGTACCTCGTCGAGTACGGGCGCGGAGCCCTCGCCCGCTCCATCACGTTCTTCGTCGACGTGATGACCGGCATCCCTTCGATCGTCGCCGGTCTGTTCACCTATGCGCTGTTCGCCCTGATCGCCGGGCCCGCGATCCGGAACGGCTTCATGGGAGCCGTCGCCCTGGCGGTGCTCATGATCCCCGTCGTCGTCCGCTCCAGCGAGGAGATCCTTCGGCTCGTGCCCAACGAGCTGCGCGAGGCCTCCTACGCGCTCGGGGTCCCGAAGTGGCTGACCATCCTGAAGATCGTGCTCCCGACCTCGCTGGCGGGCATCACCACCGGCGTCATGCTCGCGATCGCGCGCGTCATCGGCGAGACCGCGCCACTGCTGATCGTGACCGGCTTCACCGTCAGCATGAACTACAACCTGTTCGACGAGCGGATGATGACCCTGCCCGTGTTCGTGTACACCCAGTACACGCAGGCCGCCGGCACCTATGCCGAAGCCGCTGTCGAACGCGCCTGGGCCGCCGCTCTCACCCTTATCATCATCGTCATGGTCCTGAACCTGGTCGGACGCCTGATCGCGAAGATCTTCGCTCCCAAGTACGGCCGCTGAACCCGAGGAATCACCCTTATGTCCAAGAGCATCGAAGTCAACGACCTCAACGTCTACTACGGCGACTTCCTCGCCGTCGAGGGCGTGTCCCTCGACATCCAGCCGCGCAGCGTGACGGCCTTCATCGGCCCGTCCGGATGCGGCAAGTCGACCTTCCTGCGCACCCTGAACCGTATGCACGAGGTCATCCCCGGCGCGCGCGTCGAAGGCGAGGTGCTGCTCGACGGCCGCGACCTGTACGCCCCCGGCGTCGACCCGGTGCTCGTGCGCCGGCAGGTCGGCATGGTGTTCCAGCGCCCGAACCCGTTCCCGACGATGTCGATCAAGGAGAACGTGCTCGCCGGCGTGAAGCTGAACAGAAA
>JAITUD010000033.1 GCA_031286555.1 Microbacterium sp.
GCCCACCGGGCCGCGACGCCCTCGTCGCCGTGCACGGCGAACTCGACCTCGAGCCAGTCCTCGCCCCACGCCAGCGGCGTGTACTCGCGGCTCGGGGCGGCGCGCATCTCCTCCACGGACGAGACCGGGCCGGCCGGGAAGAACAGCCGCATGTGGTCGTCGCAGCCGAGGGAGGCGAAGCCCGCCAGGTCGCTGCCGGTGAGCCGCACGCGCACGTAGTCGGGGGCGATCCGCTCCCGAGATGCGAGCGTGACGGAGCGGAACCGCAGGTCGAGGCCGCGGCGCTCGAGCTGGAATCCGGACGATTTGACGATCGGGGAGGTCATCCTGCTACCTTAGCCGAGATAGGTAAGGCTTACCTATCTTTCCCACCCCACAGCAAGGAGCTCCTCCATGTCCGTGCCCCGAATTCTCGCCGTCACCGGCCTGGCCACCGCGACCCTGCTCGCGATCGCCGGGTGCGCCTCCGAGAAGCCCGCCGCCGAACAGAAGACTCCCGCAGCCGCGGCATCCGTCACGATCGACGACAACACCGGAAGCCACAAGATCGCCACGCCGCCGGCATCCGTCGTCGCGACCGACAACCGCACCTTCCAGACCCTCGACGAGTGGGGGATCGAGCTCTCCGCTGCCGCGGTCTCGCTCATGCCCGAGACCGTCTCGTACAAGACGCAGGACGGCCTGGTCGACCTCGGCTCGCACCGCGAGCCGAACCTCGAGCTGGTCGTCGCGGCCGAGCCCGACCTGATCATCAACGGCCAACGCTTCACCCAGCACGGAGAGGCGATGGCGTCACTCGTTCCGGATGCCACGATCATCGATCTGGACCCGCGCGAGGGTGAGCCCTTCGACGCCGAGCTCAAGCGCCAGACCACCGCCCTCGGCGAGATCTTCGCCAAGCAGGCCGAGGCGAAGAAGCTGAACGACAAGCTCGACTCGTCGATCGAGAAGGTGAAGAAGGCCTACGACGAGGGCGACACCGTGATGGCCGTGACCACCTCGGGCGGGCAGATCGGCTACGTCGCCCCCAAGGTCGGCCGCACGCTCGGCCCCGTGTTCGACATCCTCGGCCTGACTCCGGCGCTCGAGGTCGAGGGCGCCACCGACGACCACCAGGGTGACGACATCTCGGTCGAGGCGATCGCGAAGGCGAACCCCGACTGGATCCTCGTCATGGACCGCGACGCCGTCTTCGCCGCGGAGGAGCCCGACTACGTGCAGGCCGCCCAGATCCTGGAGAACTCCGAGGCGCTCAAGGGCGTCACCGCGGTCAAGGACGCCCAGATCGTCTACATGCCCGTCGACACCTACCTGAACGAGGGCATCCAGACCTACACGACCTTCTTCAACGACTTCGCGAAGGCGCTGGAGAAGGCGAAGGCCTGACCGGAGACGGGGTCGCGGCAGTCACTGTCGCGACCCCGAGGCCGCCCTCATGACCCCCCTCACCGCTCCACCACCCGCGCGCACCACCCGTGGGCGGCTCTTCGACCCCGCGCTGCTGATCGGCATCCTCATCGTCGCCGTGCTGCTCGCTCTCTCGCTGTTCACGGGCGTCTACGACCTCGGCGCCGAGGACGGCTCCGAGATGTTCGCGATCACCCGCATCCCTCGCACGATCGCGCTCGTGCTGGCCGGCGCCGCCATGGCGATGTGCGGCCTGGTGATGCAGCTGCTCACGCAGAACCGCTTCGTCGAGCCGACCACCACCGGCACCACCGAGTGGGCCGGTCTCGGCCTGCTCGCCGTGATGATCCTGTGGCCGGGCGCTCCGATCCCGGTGCGGATGGCCGGAGCCGTGCTCGCCGCCTTCGTCGGCACGATGGTGTTCTTCCTGTTCCTGCGCCGGGTGTCGCTGCGCTCCTCTCTGATCGTCCCCATCGTCGGCATCATGCTCGGCGCGGTGGTCGGCGCCCTGTCGACGTTCATCGCCCTGCAGACCAACACGCTGCAGAGCCTCGGCGTCTGGTTCGCCGGCAGCTTCACCTCGGTGCTGCGCGGTCAGTACGAACTGCTCTGGATCGTCGCACTGGTCGGCGCTGCGGTGTTCGTCGCCGCAGACCGGTTCACCGTCGCCGGCCTCGGGCAGGAGGTCGCCACCTCCGTCGGGCTCAACCACGGCCGCATCGTGCTGCTCGGCACCGTGCTCATCGCGGTCGCGACCGGCGTGGTCACGGTGGTCGTCGGCAACCTGCCGTTCCTCGGGCTGATCGTGCCGAACATCGTCTCGATGATCCGCGGCGACGACCTCCGCAGCAACCTGCCCTGGGTGTGCGTGCTGGGCATCGGCATCGTCACGCTCTGCGACCTGATCGGACGCACCGTGATCCGGCCGTTCGAGGTGCCGGTCTCGCTGATCCTCGGTGTCGTCGGCGCTGCCGTCTTCGTCGTCCTGCTCCTGAGGCAGCGTCGCCGTGCTTAGGTCGCTCGTTCCCGAAAGACGGATGCCCGGCATCCGCGCCTCCGGCCCGCTGTCCGCCCCCGGTGCGAAGCGTCGCATGATCATCGTGCTCGCCGTCCTCGGGATCCTCTCTCTGCTGTTCTCCTTCGGGCTGCTCGCCTACGGCAACCCGATGCCGGTCGGCACCGCGGGGTTCTGGCGCATCGCGGGTCTGCGGGTGATGACCGTGGTGGTGCTGGCGGTCGTCGCGGTCGCTCAGGCCACCGCGACCGTCGCGTTCCAGACGGTGACCGCGAATCGCATCATCACACCGTCGATCATGGGCTTCGACGCGCTCTACGTCGCCGTGCAGACCACGGCCGTCTACGTGCTCGGCGTGGCCGGCGTCACCGCGCTGCGCGGGCCGTGGCAGTTCGTGCTGCAGGTGTCGATCATGGTCGGCCTGGCCGTCGCGCTCTACGGCTGGCTGCTCTCGGGGCGCTACGCGAACCTGCAGATCATGCTGCTGATCGGCATCGTGATCGGGGGAGGGCTCGGCGCCGTCTCGACGTTCATGCAGAGGCTGCTCACGCCCAGTGAGTTCGACGTGCTCACCGCGCGGCTGTTCGGCAGCGTCGCGAACGCCGATCCGGCGACGCTCCCGATCGCGATCCCGCTGGTGCTGCTCGCGGCATCCGGTCTGTGGGCGTCATCACGACGGCTCAACGTCATGGCGCTGGGGGCGGATGCCGCGACCTCGCTCGGCCTGAACCACCGACGGATGCTGATGACCGTGCTCGCACTGGTCGCGGTGCTCATCGCGACATCGACCGCGCTGATCGGCCCGATGGTGTTCCTCGGCTTCCTCGTCGCGACCCTCGCGTACCAGTTCGCCGACACCTACGA
>JAITUD010000045.1 GCA_031286555.1 Microbacterium sp.
CGTCCACGACGATGCCCCAGGCGAGCGACCCGGCGATGAAGACGCCGCCGTACGCGGCGAGCACTCGGCCGAAGTTCGCATCGGGCTGCAGCGCCGCGATGAAGCCGTATGCACCGAGCGCCATGACTCCGAGCAGGGCGAAGATCCAGCCGCGGTTCTCCTTCACCGCCTGCCAGATCAGCCACGCTCCCCCGATCTCCGCGGTCGCGGCGAGCACGAACAGGACGAGGATGCGCAGTGCGGTCATGGGACCAGTGTGGCGCGCGGGATGGCACGCAGGTTGCACGTGGGCCGCCCGGGAACGCGAAAACCCCCGGCGAACCGGGGGTTTTCTGTTGTGCGCGATACTGGGATCGAACCAGTGACCTCTTCCGTGTCAGGGAAGCGCGCTACCGCTGCGCCAATCGCGCCCAATGGGCTATTCAGTTTTTCGAGAGGTGGCGACGGGATTCGAACCCGTGTAAACGGCTTTGCAGGCCGGTGCCTAGCCACTCGGCCACGCCACCATGAGGTGGATTCGAACCCACATGCCAGCGCCCCTGGCTGGGGCACCTGCACTCGAGCGGATGACGAGACTCGAACTCGCGACCCTCACCTTGGCAAGGTGATGCGCTACCAACTGCGCTACATCCGCAAACTGTTCAGTTTTCGTGTTGTCCGGCGTACCGGGCACTCGAAATACATTAGCTCAGGATCAGACGTTCACCAAACCGGATGACGCCACCGGGCGTGTCCGAGCGGCGACGGAACGCACGCCACGCCCGACCTGGGGCCCGATGCCTGAAGCGCCCTCAGCATCAGGTATGCTTTTCATTCGTGCCGCAGTGCACAGAACAACTACACATGGGCGATTGGCGCAGTTGGTAGCGCGCTTCCTTCACACGGAAGAGGTCGTCGGTTCGAGTCCGGCATCGCCCACGCGGATGTAGCGCAGTTGGTAGCGCATAACCTTGCCAAGGTTAGGGTCGCGAGTTCGAGTCTCGTCATCCGCTCCATCGAAGAAGCCCGGGATCATTCCGATCCCGGGCTTCTTCATTCTCCGCGTCAGCTCTCCCGGGCCCAGCCGTACCGGCGCATGAGCGCCGCGACGACGCGCTTGTACCGCTCCTTGTCGAGGGTCGCCGCCTCACGACGCATCCCGCGGTCGTGCACGCTGTACAGCTGCTCGATGTCGACCCACGATTCGCGACCCTGTCCATCCCATCCGCCGGATCCGATGGACAGGTAGTCGCGGTCTCCGTCGTGCGGCTTGCTGGTCATCCGAACCGCGTAGACGCGATCGGCCGCCTGCCGGCCGATCACCAGCACCGGACGGTCCTTGCCGCGTCCGTCGTTCTCCTCATAAGGGACCCAGGTCCAGATCACCTCGCCGGCATCCGGTGCACCGTCGCGCTGCGGGGCGTAGGAGACGCGCAGATCGTGGATGCGGTCGGGGTCGACGCGGATCGTCTCGGCGCCCGGCATCCGCCCTGCCTCCTCCCCAGTGCCGTGCTCGGACCGGTCGGGAAGCCGAGGCGTGACCGGAGCGACGGTCGCCTCCTTGCGCAGGATCTTCTGCAGGATGTCGAGCAGGGTGGACAGGATGCCGTTGGTCGAACTCACTCGCCCAACATAGATGAGCGGTGGAGAGTTGCGCACAGGACTGATTGCTATGCTCAAACGGATCTCTCGTCATCCGAGCGAGAACGAATAGGAGACACGCGTGATCGACCTTGAGAAAGTCAACGGCGACTGGGAATTCGACCCGACGCACACCCGCATCGGGTTCTCTGCCAAGCACGCCATGGTGACCACGGTCCGCGGCGCGTTCAACGAGATCACCGGCCACCTGCACGTCGACACCGAGAACCCCGACCAGTCCTGGGCCAAGGTCGTCATGCAGGTCGGCAGCGTCGACACCCGCGTGCAGCAGCGCGACGACCACCTGCGCAGCGGCGACTTCTTCGATGCCGAGAAGTGGCCCGAGATCACGTTCGTCAGCACCCACATCGAAGAGGTCGACGACCGCGCGTTCTCGGTGACCGGCGATCTGACGATCCGCGACGTCACCAAGCAGGTCATGATCCCGCTCGCACTCACCGGCATCGAGACCGGCGCCTACGGCGAACTCCGCGCCGGATTCGAGGGCACCCGCCGCCTGAACCGCCGCGACTTCGGTCTGGTGTGGAACACCCCGCTCGACTCGGGCGGCATGCTCGTCTCCGAGAAGATCTCGCTCGAGTTCGAGATCTCCGCTGTCAAGGTCGAGAAGTCCGATGAGGACGCCGCCGAAGAGGGCGCGAGCGACCAGGACGAGTCCGCAGAGGGCTCCGCCGAGGCAGAGGACACCGCTGAGGACTCCACCGACGAGTCCTGAGCGTCACAGGCACGGCGAAGGGGCGGGGATCCACCAGGATCCCCGCCCCTTCCGCATCTCCCTCAGTGCGCGGCGACCGGCTCGTCCAGGGCATAGCCCGCCTCGCCGTGCACCGCGAGATCGACGCCCGCGATCTCCTCGTCGCTCGTGACCCGGAATCCGATCGTCTTCTCGATCCCGAACCCGATCACCAGGGCGACCACGAACGAGTAGATCATCACGCCGCCGGCCGCGAGCACCTGCACCGCGAGCAGCCGAAGGTCACCGCCGGTGAACAGCCCCTGCCCCGTCGCGAAGAAGCCGAGGTAGACCGTGCCCAGCAGGCCGCCGACCAGGTGCAGCCCGACGACGTCGAGAGAGTCGTCGAAGCCCAGCCGGTACTTCAGCTCCACCGCCACCGCGCAGGCGACGCCCGACAGCGCTCCGAGCAGCAGCGCCCAGCCCGGTGCGAGGTTCGCGCACGCCGGGGTGATCGCGACGAGCCCGGCGACGGCGCCGGACACCGCCCCGACCGAGGTCGGCTTGCCGTCCTTGATCTTCTCGATCAGGATCCAGCCGAGGATGCCGGCTGCCGCGGCGCCCATCGTGTTGATGGCGATCAGTCCGACTTTGCCCATGTCCTCGGCGAGCCACTCCGCTCCGGCGTTGAATCCGAACCATCCGAACCAGAGCAGTGCGGCGCCGAGCAGGGTGAGCGGCACGTTGTGCGGCTTCTGGATGCCCTTGTGGAACCCGATGCGCTTGCCCAGCACGAGCGACAGCGCCAGGGCGGCCGCGCCCGCGTTGATGTGCACCGCGGTGCCGCCTGCGTAGTCGATCACGGCGATCCCGCTGTCCGCGCCGAACAGCCACGAACCGAGGTTCATGATCCAGCCGCCGCCCCACACCCAGGCGGCGATCGGGAAGTATCCGATCGTTCCGAACACCCCGACGAAGATCAACCAGGGCCCGAACTTCGCCCGGTCGGCGATCGCCCCCGAGATCAGGGCGACGGTGATGATCGCGAACGTCGCCCCGTAGGCGACGCTCAGCAGCCCCACGTTCGCGCCCGGCTCCGACGCGGATTCGGCGAGTCCGAAGTCGGCGAACGGGTTCCCTGCGAACTGCGCGGGGTTCTCGACGGTGCTCATCGAGTAGCCGTAGAGCATCCACAGCACGGCGATGAGCCCGATCGCGCCGAAGCTCATCATCATCATGCTGATGACGCTCTTCGCCTTGACCAGGCCGCCGTAGAAGAACGCGACGCCGGGCGTCATCAGCAGCACCAGAGCTGTCGCCGTCACGGCCCAGGAGATGTTTCCCGGTGCATCCATGTCGAACCTCACTTTCGGGAGAAGAAGTTGAGGTTCAGTGTGGAACTGCCGCGTTTCCGCTGATCGTTCGCTGTGTTGCGAACGCGTTACGGGGCGCTCCCCCGTGTGAACGTCGTGTTACGCGGCGGAGTGGGTGAGCGCGTTCAGACGCGAGATCGCGCGGAGGTACTTCTTGCGGTAGCCGCCGCCGAGCATCTCCTCGGAGAACACCTCGTCGAGCGGGGTTCCGGTCGCGACCACGGGGATCTGCGCGTCGTAGACGCGGTCGACGAAGGCGACGAAGCGCAGCGCCTCGGACTGGTCGGTCAGCACGTGCACGTCGCGCAGGCCGATCAGGCTCAGCCCGTCGATGAGACGGATGTAGCGCGACGGATGCACCTGGGCGAGGTGCTTGATGACCTCGCCGAACTCGTCGTCGGATGCCGCACTCCCGGCCGCACCCTGTTCGATCGCCACCGCGAACTCCGCATCGTCGAGCGTGACGGAGTGCCCGTCGATCGCGCGCTGACGGTAGTCGACGCCATCGATCCGCAGGGTCTCGAAGCTGTCGGACATCGCCTGGATCTCGCGCAGGAAGTCCTGTGCGGCGAAGCGTCCCTCGCCGAGCGCGTTCGGGGGCGTGTTCGAGGTGGCGGCGAGCTTGGTGCCGGAGGCCACGAGCTCGCCGAGGAGCCTGGTCATCACCATGGTGTCGCCCGGGTCGTCGAGCTCGAACTCGTCGATGCAGAGCAGATCGGAGCCGCGCAGCAGCTCGACCGTGTTCTTGTAGCCCAGGGCTCCCACGAGCGCGGTGTACTCGATGAAGGATCCGAAGTACTTACGGCGTGCCGGCATCGCATGGTAGATCGCCGCGAGCAGGTGGGTCTTGCCGACGCCGAAGCCGCCGTCGAGGTACACGCCGGGCTTGGTCTCGGGCAGCTTCGGAGCACGACGGAACAGTCCGCCCCGCTTCACCGGCTGCGATGCACCACCGGCGAAGCCCATCAGCTTCTCCTTGGACTCCTCCTGCGAGGGGTACGCCGCATCCGCCCGGTAGCTCTCGAAGGTCGCCCCGTCGAACTGCGGCGGAGGCACGAGGCTGGCCAGCATCTCACTGCCGGTGACCACCGGCATCCGATCGGTGATGTGGACGATTCCGGTGCTGGTCGCCTGGGTCATTCGCGTGTAGACGTCTTTCGTAATCCGCATGCGCACTGCCGCGGGGAGGCTTATCGTCAAAGGGACGGCTCCACATTACGCCGTCTACCCGAACCACCCGTTCGCCCGACCACAGGAGACCCTCGTGCCCATCGAGTTCGACACCAGTTCCGCCAAGTTCGCCGA
>JAITUD010000056.1 GCA_031286555.1 Microbacterium sp.
TTTTACCGGAGGTGTTTTCGATGGCCGATTTCGGTGCGTCTTATGCGGAGATGGAGCAGGTGGCGTCGTCGCTGTCGCAGGCTCGTGATGACATTCAGGGTCAGCTGGACACTCTGAAGGGGCAGGTGGACAACCTGCTGGGTGAGGACTTCAAGACGCAGCACGCGTCGGGCAAGTTCGGTGAGGGTTACGGTGAGCTGACCACGGGTCTGAAGCAGGCTGTGGATGGTATCAACGACATGTCGGAGTCGCTGCTGGGCATGATGCGTGCGATCCAGGATCTGGATCAGCAGCTCGCCGGCAGCTGAGAACCGCTTCTCGCAGAGGAGGTCGACGTCTGAGGCGTCGGCCTCTTTCGCAACCGGGTGACCGAGGGGGACACCGTGGCAGATGAGGTACAGCTCTTCTACAGCGAACTGATCACGCTGTCGGGCCTGCTGAACGACGCGTCGACGGGGCTGTTGGCTTCTGAGGCGCAGATGTCCGGAGACGACGTCGGAGTCGGCAACCCGGCTCGCCGTGCTTCTCTGCGGCTGGCGATGCACAGCGCGTTCACGCAGCTGGGATCATCGCTGGCATCCGGGTCGAACGGCACCCTCGACCTGAGCTCGCTGCTGAGCAGCATCGCCAACGGCAACATGGATCTCGATGCCGAGCTGTCAGGGGGGAACTGACGATGTCGCTGACATCACCACGCGGCAGGACGCTGGAGGAGCTCGAAGGCAGCGCGGGGACCATGGGGTCGTGGGTGGGCGCGTTCGATCGTGCGGCCAAGGCGCTGGAGACAGGACGTCGGCAGGCGAACCGGGCGACGGAGCTGCCCGGCGCGGGAGACGCCGTCTCCAAGGCGCGCCGCGACGCCGGTGCGATTCTCGATCACGTCCGCCCCGGCATCCTTCAGGCGGAGCTGCTCTCGCGGACCCTGTCGGCCTACGCGGACGCGTTCTCCGCATCCGCAGTGCCGGCGAACCGCATGATCGACGAGATCGAGGCCGCGCATGCGGCTGCGTCCCGTGCCGCCGCCGAGGCCGACCACGCCGGGCGGGGTGCGCTGGCCGCCGCTCGATCCGCCTCGACCTCCGATGCGGAGATGGCCGCCGCCGACGCGGAGGCGCGTGACGCGATCAACGCGCGTGACACCGCGCAGAGCGCCCTGGACGAGCTGTGGCGCACCTGGGATCAGCTGTACACCGACTGGGACGATGCCTACGATGCGGCGCTGTCCGCGCTCGCCGGTGGCGTGCAGGTCGCATGGGTGACCCGCGAGGAGCGGGAGCTGCTGGATGCGCTGGTGGCGGCGGACGATCCTGCCGCGGTGCTGAAGCTGTGGGACGAGGCCGATGAGGAAACGCGGAAGGCACTGCGGAAGGCGTATCCCGACGTCATCGGCAACCTCGACGGAATCCCGTACGACGTGCGCGCAGAGGTGAACGGACTCCGACTGATCGAGCGGATCCAGTCCAACCCAACGGACCAGGAACGCCGTGAGCTCCTGATCCTGATGGACGAGATCCGCAAGGGCGGCAAGGTCATCTCGTTCGATCCCGACGGCAGCGGGCAGACGACCGCCGCCGTCTGGTACGGCGAGTTCGATGCGACGAAGGTGAACGTTCTCGTTCCGGGCATGGTGTCCGAGGTCTCGCAGATGGGCGAATGGGGCGTGTCCGCACGCGACCTCAACCGCAGCGTCGGCGGGAACACCGCCACGGTGGCCTGGTTCGGCTACGACTCGCCGAACTACGTCGAGGAGCCGTTCATGTCTCGGGCCCAGAACGGCGCGCCCGCACTGCGCTCCTTCCTGCTCGGCCTCGACGCGCAGCACGGCGAGCGCACCACCACGGTGGTCGCGCACTCCTACGGCAGCACGACCTCGGCGCTGGCGATCGGCTCGGCGGCGGACGGACTCGGGGTGGACAAGTTCATCACCCTGGGTTCGGCGGGCCTGCCCGACGACGATGCGGTGCTCGCGAACCTGCAGTCGCCCGACGCGCCGCGCGTGTACGTGACGCAGTCGGACAACGACTTCTGGTCCCCGGTCGGCAAGGCCCTGTCGTGGGGGCACCACACGCAGCCGTCCACGCTCGACGGCGCGACGACCTTCGACAGCGACGGCGGTGTCGACGCGAGCGGGAGGGATCTGCTGCCCACCCCCGGGCACAGCACGCACAGTGGTGCGAACTTCCCGGGGCAGAGCGTGGAGGGCGGCTACCTCCAGGACGGCAGCGAGGCGTTCTACAACATCTCCCGGATCATCGACACCGGTGAGCCGGGCACCGAGCACGGTGGCCAGGGCAGCGAGGACGGCTTCTGGACCCTCGTTGCCAAGGGATACGCAGAAGCGGCGAAGTACGGTTACTGACGTGCGGAAGAAGCGATGGGCGATGGCGGCGGCTGCCGCCGGATTGGTGCTGATGATGACAGGCTGCAGTTCCGCGCTCGACGGCGACGCGCTCTATCAGGACGGCGCGGACAGGTACTTCCCGCTCGCGAAGGGCATGCACTCGGTGCTGATGTCGCTGCACGAGGGTGAGTGGACGATCGGCGACGGCGGTCACGGCGCGATGCCGACGAGCTGCCGGGCCGATGACGGCGGCGCGGGCTACTTCCTCGACTACGTGCGTGCGCTCAGCACCGACATCTCCGACCCTCAGCAGGTCAGCGACACGGCCGCACGTGCGTTCGAGAAGCTCGGGCTGACACCGGACGCCTACGTCCTGGGCGACGGCGACGATGCCGAGTGGTACGTCGTCGCCGAGGGGGACCCGGTCGGCCGTGCTGTCGTGACCATCCGCCCCGTGCGCGGCGAGATCGACGTGACGGCACGCACGGCATGCACCCCCGGCGACTCGAACGAGCTGTCCGGAATGGTCCTCGACGACGCCGAGGTCCCGGACATGGACGCCTGGCGTCGCCTGCCCGCCACAGAGGTGCCGGAGTCGGTTCCCCAGTTCTACTTCCCGAAGGACGGGCCTGTGTACTACAACGCCGACCGCACTCCGGTGCAGCCGCAGCCGCTGGTCACGGACCCGCCGAAGGCGCCGTACGGCAGCTGATGGGCACGGGAATGTCAGATGACAGGCTGAGGGCGGCACTCGACGGGTTGCGCGTGCGCGTGCCCGAGACGGCCGAGGATGCCGCGGCGCTGCGCGCCGAGGTGCAGGCGGCGGACGCCGCGCTCGGCGAACTGCTGCGGCGCGCGGCGAAGCGGGACGGAGAAGCGGGATGACCGACGTCAGGATGGACCTCGCCCGGTTGGAGTCGACGGCGCACACCGCCAAGGGGCTGGCGACGACCTTCGATCAGGCCGAGGAGTTCGCCGCCGACATCGGCGGCCTCACCGGTCACGGCGGTCTCGCGAACAAGATCGAGGACTTCGGCGGCAAGTGGGACATCGCGCGCGAGGACCTGCGCGACGGACTGCGCTCACAGGCCGATTTCATGCAGGCGATCGTCGACACGTTCCGTGACCTCGATGCGAAGATGGCCGAGAGCGGGGAGAAGTAGACGATGAGCGTTCTTCCGGGCCGGCCGGCCGAACTCACCGCGCGCGCGGCGACGCTCGTCTCCTCCGCCGAGGTCATCCTGGGGGTGATCCACGAGCTGCGTGGCATCGTCCAGGACGATCAGGGCAAGTCGGTTCAGGCGCTCTACGAGCAGAACGAGCAGCTCTCGTCGGACCTGGAGCGAATCCAGCCGCGCTACAAGGGCACCGCCGACGCGATCACCGAGTACGCGGTCGCTCTCACCGCTGCTCATGAGGACGCGCATCGCGCGCAGGACGACCTCGATGACGCACTGGTCGCACAGAGCCGCGCCGACCGCGCGCTCGAGGATCTCAACGACCGGGTGAGCGCCGCGGACGACCCCGCGCCGTCGCTCACCGACCAGGTGCCCGGCGCGCAGCGCGCCGCCGACAGCGCCCTCGCCGACGTCGGATCGGCTCGCGCGCGGATCGACGCCGCGCGCGAGGCCATGGATGCCGCGGCCGAGGCGGCGATCCGCAAGATCGACGCCGCGATCGACTCCACCAATGAGGGGTTCTGGGACAAGGTCGGCGACTTCTTCTCCGACATCGGCGACTTCCTCGCCGGCATCGCCGACTGGATCGACGACTTCCTGCAGGACGTCGTCAACCTGCTCAAGAAGATCGCGGACACCATCGTCGCCATCCTGGGTGCACTCGCCGTGCTGCTCCTCATCGTCGCCATCGGCGCGCTGTTCGGCGGGATCGGCGCGCTCATCGGCCTGGTGATCGCTGGTGTGCTCGGAGCGTTCCTGATCTGGAGCGTGCTGTCGGACGTGCTCAAGGGCACCCCGAAGGTGACCGGCGTCGACCCGTACGCGAAGACGAAGCCCAAGGACATTCCCGACGACCCGAGCCTGCAGAACGTCCTCGACGGCGCCGGTGAGGTCGACGAGCTCGGGCTGGAGGACGAGACCGTCGTGAAGATCACGAAGGTGCTCGGCCCCGACGGCTGGTACTACACCGTCACCCTGCCGAGCACGCAGGAGTGGCTGTCGCGATTCGGTGACAAGGGCGCCGTGAATGACCTCGACAGCAACCTGGCGCTGATGCTCACCCCCGCGCTTCAGACGCAGTACGAGCGTGCGGTGCTCGATGCCATGGCGCAGGAGGGGATCGGACCGAACGACCCGGTCATGCTGGTCGGGTTCAGCCAGGGCGGCATCATGGCCGGGCACCTCGCAGCGTACAACTCCGACTACAACTGGCAGGCGGTGGTCGCCGCGGGCGCGCCGATCGATCACATGCCCATCCCGGACGACATCGACGTCGTGTCGGTGCAGCACAACGGCGACCCGGTGCCGAGGCTGGACGCCATCGCCGGGGACTTCGACAGCATCGATCACGGGTCGAACTGGACATCGATCCGTGTGGATCCGCCCGACGCGAATCCGGTCCTGGGCGTCGATGTCGGCGCACACAACGCGGACAAGTACTCCCAGACCTATCAGAACAACCTCGACCAGGTGAAGGCGGAGCATCCCGACCTGGCGAACTTCTTCAACAATGATGGGTACACGGACATCTCCTACTATCACTGGAGCGAGTGATGATGAGGCGACGGACCGGCGGGCGACGCATACTCGCTGTCGCACTGGCGGGCATGCTGCTCGGCGGAGGGCTGACGGGATGCGGTGTGCTCCCCTCGAGCGACAACCATTCGGAGGAGACGACTGTGGACTTTGGCGATGTGGCGACTGCGGTGACGACGGCCGTGCCTCGAGTCGTGGAGGTGGACGAGCTGAAGCGGTCGCGCAACGGGTTCGGATACCGGATCAGCGTCGGCCTCGTCACCGATTCCGCCGAACCGTTCACGAGCGACGAACTGGACGCCGTCGTCAAGACGATCTGGCAGACGCTGCCGTGGGAGCCGAACACCATCAAGCTGGTCGCCGGCACCACCACGGCAGAGGGCGAGGATCCCGTCGATCTCCGTACTGCCGCTGCGCAGCTCAGCCCGCTCGGCGTGACGAACGCAGGCCAGGGCGGCGTCAGCCTGACCGGCATGAACGCCCGCTACGGCGCCTGGACGGCGCCGAAGTGAGCCGCCCCGAGCTGCGCTTCCGCCTTCCCGGGCGCTGGTTCTCGGTCGACCTCTCCGGCGAGGATGCCACCGCGGCATCCATCCGCCGGATCGCGAAGGACGCCGTCGGTGTCGCCGACGATCGCGCCGCCGAGCGTGCGCGGGTGCGGCACGCGCTGGAGGAGGCGGTCGCGGCCGGTGCACAGGGCGATGTGCGCGCGATCATGTTCGCCACCGAGATCGCCGTCGGCACTCCGCTGCCGGTGACGCTGCTCGTCTTCGAGCCCGCCGACCTGCGGATGAGCCCCGCCATCGGCACCGCGCCGCAGAAGGTGCTGCAGGTCATGG
>JAITUD010000105.1 GCA_031286555.1 Microbacterium sp.
AACCTCCCGTTCTCGATGGCGCTCACCGTGGAGGAGTACCGGCGCGCCGTGCACTCGATCCGCTTCGACGACTCGTTCCTCGAGATCCTCGCGCTCATCACAGACGACGAGATGTTCCTGCACTGGAAGATCGGCGGGCTCAGCCTGTGGATGGACTCCAACGTCGACGTTCCGCAGATGGTGTATCGCCACGCGCTGGTGTGCGAGTACGCGCACGCGCGGCTCGTGAAGCTCGCCGGAGGCGCCTACCCTCGTGACACGGCGACCGCCTTCGACTGACGCGGGAGCGTAAACAGGTTCAGCGCCGCGACGAGGTGCGCGGATGCAGCAGGGCCGTCGTGCCGCGCACGATGAGCTCATAGGGCAGAGCCGTCTGCGGCGTCTGCGCAGCGTCGTCCTCCAGGCGCGACAGCACGGCATCGGCAGCCCGCTCGCCCTGACCGAGCGGGAACTGGTCGACCGTCGTCAGCTGGAAGAACTCGCCCAGCTCGTGGCCGTCGATGCCGATGATGGACAGGTCCTCCGGCACACGGAAGCCCAGGTCGCGCGCGGCGAGGATCGCACCGATCGCCATCTCATCGGATGCCGCGAAGATCGCGGTCGGGCGGGGTCCCGGGCGTCCGAGCAGCTGCTTCGCCGCGCGGAAGCCGCCGTCGACGGTGAAGTCCGCGGGCTCGAGGAAGGCGTGGTTGACCGGCACCCCGGCATCCTCCAGCGCCTGCTCGAAACCGAGCCGGCGCTGACTGGGCACGTGGAAGTCGAGGTCGAACTCCGGGTTCGCGCCGATGTGCGCGATGTCGCGGTGGCCGAGCCCGAGCAGGTGCTCGGTCGCCAGCCGCGCCATGGCGGTGTCATCGACGGTGAGCGTGTTCAGCTGCGGGTTCGGCCCGCCGATCGCGATCACGGGCAGGCCGAGCGCGAGCAGCTGCGCCGACTCGTCGTCGTCGAGCTCGATCGACACGGCGATCACGGCGTCGACGCGCTGCCGGCGCAGCGCCGTGTGGAACACCTCGCGCCGCACTGCGGCATCCGCCGTGATGTTGTACAGGGTGATGTCGTAACCCTGCTTCATCAGTGCCGAGGAGACGCCCGAGAGCACGGTCGCGAAGAACCAGCGGTCGAGGTACGGCACGATCACGCCGATGTTGCGCGTGCGGCCGGATGCCAGGCTCGAGGCCCGCGACGAGACGACGTAGCCGAGCTGGTTCGCGGCCTCCTGCACGCGCTCGCGCGCGGCGGCGGACACGTGCCCTCGGCCGCTGAGCGCCCGGGAGACGGTCGCCGTGGAGACGCCCGCGAGCTTCGCGACCTCGTCGATACTCGTCATCGTCGTTCCTTCATCGATCTCGGTTCCGGTCTCACCCGTTGCGGGTCCAGGGGCACTGCCACCCGCAACGAGAGCGACCGGAACCGGAGGAGGCTCAGTCCTTCGTGAACCAGGCGGCCGTGTTCGGCGGCAGTGCGGTGCCGGTGAAGGCCTCGCTCTGCACCAGGAAGGTCACGTCGCCGAGCTCCACCGGCTCGGTGCCGAGGTTGGCCACCACGTGGATGTCACCGCGCCGGAACGCCACCGTGTCGTCACCGCCATCCTCCCAGACCAGCGAACCGGATCCGAGGGCGTGCTCGCGGCGCAGACCGATCAGCAGCTTGTATAGGTTGAGGGTCGAACCCGCATCGCCCTCCTCGACGTCGCGCGCGAAGCGCGCCCACTCGTCGGGCTGCGGCAGCCACGACGCGCCGGTGTCGTTGAAGCCGTAGGCCGGAGCATCCGCCGTCCAGGGCAGCGGCACGCGGCATCCGTCGCGGCCGTAGCGCTCGCCGTTCGTGCGGAACCAGGTGGGGTCCTGACGGAACTCGTCCGGGATCTCCATGGCCTCGGGCAGGCCGAGCTCCTCGCCCTGGTACAGGTAGGCCGAGCCGGGCAGCGACAGCATGAGCGTGGTCGCGGCGCGACCGCGCGCCAGGCCGATGACAGCGTCGGGCTTGCCGGGCGACTTCGGGCCGATGCCCTCGCCCTGCGGGTTGTCCGCCGTCAGCGCCAGGCGCGAGGCGTGCCGCACCACGTCGTGGTTCGACAGCACCCAGGTGCTCGGTGCGCCGACGCCGCCGAACTCGTCGAGCGACTCGCGGATCACGGCGCGCAGCTGCGCGGCATCCCACGGCGTCATCAGGTAGGGGAAGTTGAACGTCTGGTGCATCTCGTCGGGGCGCACCCAGAGCGACGTCTTCTTCAGCGTCGGCAGCCAGGCCTCGCCGCACAGTGCGCGGTCGCCGTCGTACTCCGCCATGACCTTGTGCCAGTCGCGGTAGATGTCGTGCACGCCGGGCTGACCCCAGTACGGCACGTCGTCCTCGCCGCCGCCCATCGAGTCGGCGTCTGCCGGCGGAACGTAATCGGGCAGGCCGTCCTTCTTGATCATGCCGTGGGCCACGTCGACGCGGAAGCCGTCGACGCCGCGGTCGAGCCAGAAGCGCAGGATGCTGCGGAACTCCTCGCGCACCTCCTCGTTGGTCCAGTCGAAGTCGGGCTGGGTCGGGTCGAAGATGTGCAGGTACCACTGGCCGGGAGTGCCGTCGGCCTCGGTGACGCGGGTCCACTGGCCGCCGCCGAAGACCGACTCCCAGTTGTTCGGCGGCAGCTCGCCGTTCTCACCCTTGCCGTCGCGGAAGATGTAGCGCGCACGCTCGGGGCTGCCGGGTGCGGCCTTCAGCGCCTGCTGGAACCAGGCGTGCTGGTCGGAGGAGTGGTTCGGAACGAGGTCGACGATCACCCGGATGCCGCGGGCGTGAGCCTGAGCGAGCATCTCGTCGAAGTCGGCGAGGGTGCCGAACAGTGGGTCGACGTCGCGATAGTCGGCCACGTCGTAGCCGGCGTCGCGCTGCGGGCTGGTCATGAACGGGCTCAGCCAGATGGCGTCGACGCCGAGCTCCTTGAGCGAGCCGAGGCGACTGGTGATGCCGGGCAGGTCGCCGATGCCGTCACCGGACGCGTCCGCGAAGGAGCGAGGGTAGATCTGGTAGATGACGGCGCTGCGCCACCATTCGGAACCGGGGGCGGCGATCTGCTCGAGGGTCATGCACTCAGGGTACTGCAAACGCTTACAGTCGTGCCAGAGGTGGCTTCGAATCGATTCGGATGTCGGCAGGTGTCTTGAATCGGCAACGCGCAACGGATACTGTCTAGCCGTCTTCCTGAAGACCCGAAGGAGTGCAGCTGCGGTGATCGAGACGCCGGCGAGGGCCGTCATCCTGAACGGGGCATCGGGCGTCGGCAAATCGCGGACGCTGCAGGAGCTCGGTGCGCTGCTCGGCGAGAAGCGCACCCCGTACGCCCTCATCGACCTCGACTTCCTCACGCTGTCGTCGCCGCGTCCGGAGGACGACCGCTGGGGCGGCAGGATCGCCCGCGAGAACCTTGCGGCAGTCGCCGCGAACTATCGCCGGAGCGGCGCAGAGCGGATCGTGCTCGTGCACGTCTTCACGGACCGGTCGCACCTCGACGGCTGCCGCGCGGCGCTCGGGCTGGCCGCCGCGGAGAGTCCGCTCGTGCGGCTGCGGGCCTCGCGGAGCGTCGTCGAGCAGCGCCTCCGTACGCGGCACGCCTCGGACTCCCCGTGGGAGCTCGAGGCCTTCCTCGCCGGACACGACGGACTCGAGGCCGCGCTCGACGAGGTCGCGCTCGACGACCGCATCATCGACGTCGACGGCATGACCCCGCGTGAGGTGGCTGAGCGAGTCGCCGACGCGGCCGGTTGGTGACGTCGCCGGGGTCAGATCAGGCGGCGCAGGGCTTCTTCGAGAGACACGCCCTGCGCGTCCGCG
>JAITUD010000126.1 GCA_031286555.1 Microbacterium sp.
CAGGCGACGCGGATGTCGGCCTCCTCGTCCTCGCGTTCGTGCGCCTGCGCGGCCCGCGCGACGCCGGTGGCGAGGAAGACGTGGATCATCTCGTCGTTGCCGCCCGGCGGGGTCCAGGACGACACCAGGTGCTGCCAGTTCTCCGCCGTGAGGTCGGCCTCTTCAGCGAGCTCGCGCTGCGCGGCTGCGAGGGGCTCCTCGCCCGCGACATCGAGCAGGCCGGCGGGCAGCTCCCAGTCGCGGTGCCGGATCGGATGCCGGTACTGCTGGATCAGCAACACGCGGCCCTCGTCGTCGAGCGCGACGACAGCCACGGCGCCGGTGTGTGCGACGTACTGCCGCACGATCTCACCGTCGCCGTACCGCACCCGGTCGGAGCGCACGTCCCAGACGCGCCCCTCGTACACGAGGTCGCTCTGCAGCACCTCGGGCGCGAAGGGCTCGTCTGTCAGCTCCACGGATCCTGAGCGAGCGGAGCGAGACGAAGGATCAGGCCTCGTCATCGCCGAACAGCTCGCTCGAGCGGTGGCGCTCGATGGCCGCACCGATCAGCCCGCGGAACAGCGGGTGCGGCGAGGTCGGGCGCGAGCGCAGCTCGGGGTGCGCCTGGGTGGCGATGTAGAACGGGTGCACGTCGCGCGGCAGCTCGACGTACTCGACGAGGTCGAGCTCGGGGTTCAGACCGGAGAAGACCAGGCCGGCGTCGGCCAGACGCCCGCGGTAGGCGTTGTTGACCTCGTAGCGGTGACGGTGACGCTCGGAGGCCTCGTCCGAGCCGTACAGCTCGGCGGCGAGCGATCCCTCGGCCAGGGCGGCCTTGTACAGGCCCAGGCGCATGGTGCCGCCCAGGTCGCCGCCGTCGAGGATCTCGACCTGCTCGGCCATCGTCGCGATGACGGGCTCGGCGGTCTCGGGGTCGAACTCGCTCGAGGACGCGCCTGCGATGCCGGCCACATCACGGGCGTACTCGATGACCATGCACTGCAGGCCGAGGCACAGGCCGAGCGTGGGAATGCCCTGCTCGCGGGCGAACTTCAGCGCGCCCAGCTTGCCCTCGATGCCGCGGATGCCGAAGCCGCCGGGCACGCAGATGCCGTCGAGGTCCGAGAGCGCCTTCGCGGCGCCTTCGGGGGTCTCGCAGGAGTCCGAGGGGATCCAGCGGATGTTCACGTGGGCCTCGTGGGCGAAGCCGCCGGCGCGCAGCGCCTCGGTCACCGAGAGGTAGGCGTCGGGCAGGTCGATGTACTTGCCGACCAGGCCGATGGTGACCTCGTGCTTGGGGTTGTGCACCGCCTGCAGCACCTTCTGCCAGCGCGACCAGTCCACGTCGGCGGCGTTCAGGCCGAGGCGGCGGACGATGTACGAGTCCAGCCCCTGATCGTTCAGCGTCGAGGGGATGTCGTAGATGCTGGGCAGGTCGACGGTGTTGATGACGCCGTCGATGTCGACGTCGCACATCAGGGCGATCTTGTTGCGGTTGCTCTCGCTGACCGGGCGGTCGCTGCGCAGCACCAGTGCATCGGGCTGCACGCCGAGCTGGCGGAGGGCTGCGACGGAGTGCTGGGTGGGCTTGGTCTTCTGCTCGCCCGACGCACCCATGAACGGCACCAGCGACACGTGCACGAAGAACACGTTGTCGCGGCCGAGCTCGTGGCGCAGCTGACGTGCGGCCTCGAGGAACGGCTGCGACTCGATGTCGCCGACCGTGCCGCCCACCTCGGTGATGATCACGTCGGGCTGCGGCTCCTCGGTTGCCTGCAGGCGCATGCGGCGCTTGATCTCGTCGGTGATGTGCGGGATCACCTGCACGGTGTCGCCGAGGTACTCGCCACGGCGCTCGCGCGCGATCACCTGCGAGTAGATCTGGCCGGTGGTCACGTTGGCGGCCTGCGACAGGTTGATGTCGAGGAAGCGCTCGTAGTGGCCGATGTCGAGGTCGGTCTCGGCGCCGTCGTCGGTCACGAAGACCTCGCCGTGCTGGAACGGGTTCATCGTGCCGGGGTCGACGTTGAGGTAGGGATCGAGCTTCTGCATCACGACGCGCAGACCGCGCGCAGTGAGGAGATTGCCCAGGCTGGCGGCGGTCAGCCCCTTGCCCAATGAGGAAACGACACCGCCCGTCACGAAGATGTGCTTCGTCGTGAAAGTGGTGTCGTCGGACCGCGCGGCTGAGTTCTGCATCACGGGCTTTTATCCTATCAGTTCGGTGCGGTGCTCAGACCGAGAAGTTCCCGAGCGTGGGTGAGAGCAGCATCGGAGTCGGGCAGACCGGACAGCAGCCGCGCCATCTCGCCCTCGCGCTCCGCGCCGTCGAGTCGGCGGACGCTGGACGCGGTGACCGCGCCTCCGGACGCCTTCACGACGGTGAGGTGGTTGGTCGCGAACGCGGCGACCTGGGCCAGGTGCGTGACCGCGATGACCTGCGCTCGCTCGGACAGCCGTGCCAGTCGGCGACCGACCTCGATCGCGGCAGCACCGCCGATGCCGGCGTCCACCTCGTCGAAGACGAAGGTCGGCACCGGGTCGACCCCGGCGATGACGACCTCGATCGCGAGCATGACACGGGAGAGCTCACCGCCCGAAGCGCCCTTCGACACCGGGCGGGGATCGGCACCGGGATGCGGGGCGAGCAGTATGGCCACGTCGTCGCGGCCGTGCGTGCTCTCGGCGCCGGGAGCGACCTCGACGACCAGGCGGGCGTCGGGCATGGCCAGGGCGTGCAGCTCCTCGCTGACCGCGGCGGAGAGGCGTTCGGCCGCCGCGGTGCGCAGTCCGGTGAGGGCGTCGGCCGCGGCATCCACGTCGGCGCGCGCCTGCGCGGCTTCGGTCTGCAGACGTTCGATCCGGTCGCCGTCGTCGTCGAGCTCGGCGAGCCGGGCGGAGCCGCTCCCCCACAGCGCGAGAGCCTCGTCGAGCGACCCGTGCTGCCGGATCAGGGCGCCCAGCGCAGCGCGGCGCTCCTCGACGGCGGCGAGCTCGTGCGGCCCGGTCTCATCGAGGTCGGCCAGGTACTCGGAGAGCTGCAGCGCGAGGTCGGCGGCTCGATAGCCGAGATCCTCCAACGCGGTCCTGATCTCGCTGAGCTGAGGGTCGGTCACGCGCTCGAGCGCGCGCCTGGCCTCGGAGAGCAGCGCGGAGACATCCGCCTCGCCCTCCTCGCTCGAGATCGAGCCACGGGCGACGGATGCTGCGACGCGCAGCTCCTCGGCATTCGCGAGGCGCTCCGCGCGCTCGTTCAGTTCGCGGTCCTCGCCGGGCTGCGGGTCGAGGGCCTCGATCTGTGCGAGGTCCTCGCGCAGTCGCGCGGCCTCCTCGGCCCGGCGGTCACGGTTCTCGGTGAGATCGATGATCTCGGCGTCCAGCGCGCGCCAGCGGGCGAACACGGCGCCGTAGGTGCTCAGGGCATCGGAGATCGCGTCGCCGCCGAAGCGGTCCAGGGCGTCGCGCTGCGCGGCGGCTGACCGCAGCCGCAGCTGGTCGGACTGCCCGTGCACGA
>JAITUD010000160.1 GCA_031286555.1 Microbacterium sp.
CTGGCTGCAGGAAGCGCTCGAGCGCACGCTTCCGGGACATCCCTGGATCGCGCGGCTCTGAACGGCCTCGTGTCGGTGGCCGGGTGCATGCTGGAGTCATGGCCGACCACACCACGAACTACGTCTCGACGTTCATCGAGGTCGCCGAGGACTGCCCGGCGGACGCCGCGCAGGAGCCGCCCTCCGACAAGCCGACGATCGCGGCGCTGCACTACCGGCTGATCGCCGAGCACCCCTACGGCCGCACGTCCGACGACGTGATCTTCCAGACCCAGGCGATGCGAAAGGGCACCGACGACACGGCCGAGGCGCGGGAGGCGTTCTTCTCGAAGGGACAGCCCTGCCTGCGGTCATCGCCGCTGGGCAAGCGCTACGGCTGGGGCATCCTCAGCGACGCCGAGGGCCGCGTGACCCTCGTGCCGCGCGAGTCGGATGAGTACGCGCGCCTCGCCGCCGATCCGACGATCGGCCACACGAGGGCGATGCGCTCGAAGCGAGCCTGAGGGATCACTCCTCGTTCGGGATCACGATCCAGAGCAGGATGTAGGCCCAGATCGAGAGGCCTGCGAGCAGGACGAGCAGTACCGTCAGCACGCGCACGGTTGTCGGCGTGAGGCCGAAGCGATGCGCCACGGCCGCGCACACTCCGGCGATCCAGCGATCCTGGCGGGGACGGGCGAGAGTACTCATGCTCCCATCCTCCCCGCCAGGCGCCCGGATGTCACCCGACCTCGGTCAGCTGCCCCTCGGAGTCGAGCTCCAGAGTGAGGTCCAGACCGAGCCGTCCGAGGAACACGTCGTCGTGGCTTACGACGAGCACCGCCCCGCGGTAGGCCCGAAGAGCGTCGACGAGCTGGCCGACCGTGTCGAGGTCGAGGGTGTTCGTCGGCTCGTCGAGGATCACCAGGTGCGGTGCCGGATCGGCCAGCAGCAGCGTGGCCAGCGCGACGCGGAAGCGCTCGCCGCCGGACAGCGCACCCACCGGCCGGTCCATCGCGGCCCCACGGATCAGGAACCGGGCCAGCCGGTTGCGCAGCTCCTTCTCCGGCACGTGCGGCGCGGCCTTCGCCACGTTCTCCACCACGGATGCCGCATCGTCCAGGCCGTCCACCCGCTGCGACAGGTAGCCGATCCGGTCGGTGTGCGCATGCGCGGTCAGGTGCGGATGCAGCTCGAACGACGGAGCGTCCCCGGCGTCCGCCGGCATCAGCTTGCGCAGCAGCGTGGTCTTGCCCACACCGTTGCGTCCGATCAGCGCCACGCGCTCCGGGCCCTGGATCACCCAGGAGTGCGATGAGTCGCCGAGCGTGGCGATGCGCCGCGCGTTCGAGACATCCGGATCAGGCAGGTCGATCTTCATCGAGGCGTCGTCGCGCACCCGGTGCCCGGCGGCGTCCAGCGCTTCGCGCGCATCCTGCTCCTTTCCGGCGACCTCGGTGCGCAGCCTGCCGGCCGACACCTCGGCCTCCATCCGGCGACCGTGAGCGACGATCTTCGGCACCCTCTTCTCGACTTCGGCCTTGTTGGCCATCCGCGCGCGGGTGGCCAGCTTCGCCTCGGCCTCGATACGCTGCCGCTTCTCCTTCTTGAACGCCTGCTTGGCATCCTTCTCGGCCTGCCGCGCGGCATCCTGCTCGGCATCCAGCCAGGCGCGCCACTCCGAGTACGGACCGCCGAACACGCTCAGCGCGCTGCCGTAGAGCTCGGCGGTGTCGTCCATCAGCTCCAGCAGGGTGATGTCGTGACTGACCACGATCAGGGTGCCGCGCCAGCCGCGCACCATCTCGCCGAGCCGCGCACGCGCGTCACGGTCGAGGTTGTTGGTCGGCTCGTCGAGCAGGGTGATCGGCGCGCGGCGCAGCCGGATGCCGGCCACGGCGACCAGCACCGCCTCGCCGCCGGACAGCTCCCCGACTGTGCGGTCGAGGAACGACGGGTCGAGCCCGGCGTCGGCGAGGGCGACCTGTGCGCGCGCCTCGACGTCCCAGTCGTCGCCGACCGCGTCGAAGTTCGCGGGGTCGACGTCACCGGCCGTGATCGCGCGCACGGCATCGAGGGCGCCCTGCACTCCGAGGAGCGCCGCGACCCTGGCATCCGTGTCGAGGGTGAGCTGCTGCGGCAGGTACGCGACGTCGCCCGTGATCGAAAGAGAACCCGATGTGGGGGTCAGCTCGCCTGCGATCAGGCGCAGCAGAGTGGACTTGCCCGACCCGTTGCGGCCGACCAGACCGGTGCGTCCGGAGCCGAAGGCGCCGGAGACCGAGTCGAGGGCGACCGATCCGTCCGGCCAGGCGAAGGTGAGTCGGTCGAGCACGACCGAGGAGGTGATTGTGGGGTTTGACATGAGCGGCTCCCGAGAGTGTGCGGGTGCGCTGAACAACGGTTGTTCCCGAGAGGACTCGAGGGAACGGATGCCTGAGGGCAGGAAGGATCGTCAGATCAGCGCGTGAACAAGGACGCGGAGACGACGACTCAGATCAATGGACTTCCCAACACGGCGGACAGGACTCGTCGAGGTTACCGGCCGCGGATCGATCGCGCAACCCGGGCGTGTCGTGACATCGGCGTAGTGTTGAGGTCATGGAACAGCGGCAGCCGAGCTCTCACGAGATGCGCGCCCGGATGGGCTTCGCGGGCAGCATCGTGATCGGGCTCGGGGCCGCCGCGGCGCTCTGGTCGGCCACGCACAACATGGCCGTGACGGTGGGCGTCGCGGTCACGATCACGATCGCGCTGATGGTCGCGTTCACCGGAGCATTCCGGAAGCGGCGGACGGGGCCGCCCCGCGACGACGATCAGGATGCCGAGGACTCGGATCCCTCGGCCTGACCCGCGGCATCCCGCCAGGTCGTGAGGAACACTCCCACGTCGTTCAGCTCGGCGTCCGAGATCGAGTGCGTGAGGCCCTGGTACACGCGGCCGGACAGCTCGGAGTGATCGGGCAGCCACTGCGCGGTGTGGTCGATCAGATGCTGGGGGATGACGTCGTCGTGCGTGCCTCGTCCCCAGAAGACCCTGGGCCGCTCTTCCTGCAGCACGGGATCGTTCGGCAGCGCGCTCGGCGCGGCATAGCCGCTCAGGGCGCCGACCGCGTCGAACCGCGACGGATCCAGCCGCAGCGCCTGCAGCGACACCGCGGCGCCCTGCGAGAAGCCCAGAAGGGCGATGGATGCGGCATCCTCCGCCTCCTCGTCGAGCCAGCGCAGCAGCGCCTCGCCCGCCGTCGTGATGTGCGTCGCATCCCGGGTCTGCAGGTCGTCGATGGGGTACCAGGAGCGACCGGGCATGGGCCACGGCGGAGCGAGGGGAGCGGCGACCGCCGCGACGGCGACGCCCTCGGGGAGGTACGGCACCAGGCCGAAGAGGTCGTGCTCGTCGGCGCCGTAGCCGTGCAGCAGCACGATCAGCGGCAGTCCGGCGCGGTCCGCGGTCGACCAGAGCGTGGCGTCGGCGTCGATCGTGAGGGTCATGCAGCCATCCTGCCAGCGGGCGCCGACGCGGACCTCCCGCGTTCGTGTGCCCCTGCTGGTAGAAAGGTCTCATGGCGGTGCGCACACCCGATCCCGACCCCGATGGCGACTTCGGTTTCGACGGCGTGCCCCAGCCCGATTCCAACCCGGGCTGGCTGACCGAGATCGAGCTCGCAGAGGCACGGCGCCGGCTGCCGATGCTCTACGTCGAGGCCGTCCCCGTGCGCACCGACGGCTCGGGGCAGGTCACGGCCCTCGGCGTGCTGCTGCGCTCCACGCCGCTCGGCGAGATCACACGCACCGTCGTCTCCGGAAGGGTGCGCTACGGCGAGACCATCCGTGACGCCCTCTTCCGGCACATCGAGAACGACCTCGGTCCGATGGCGTTCCCGCTGCTGCCGCCCTCGCCCGACCCGTTCACCGTCGCGGAGTACTTCCCGATCCCCGGGGTCAGCGCGTACAGCGACGACCGCCAGCATGCCGTCTCGTTGGCATTCGTGGTGCCGGTGACCGGCACCTGCGAGCCCCGGCAGGATGCTCTCGAGGTGACCTGGTTCACGCCCGAGGAGGCCGCGTCCGACGCGGTCTGGGCCGAGATGGAGGGTGGCCGCGGCACCCTTATCCGCCAGGCGCTCGCGCACCTCGGCCTGCTGAGATGAAGAGCTCGCTGAGATGACGGGCGCCGGCTGGACTCCCGACGTCTGGTCCTCGCCCGGCTTCCTCGACGACCTCCGCGGGTGGCTCATGCCGCACGTCGGCGAGGTGCGCTCCCTCGAGCGGGTCAAGGACCGGCCCTGGGCGGCGGTCTGGCGGGTGGACGCCGCTGCCGGTGTGCACTACGTCAAGCAGAACTGCCCCGCGCAGCAGCAGGAGGCGAGGGTGCTCTCCGTGCTGTCACGTGTGGCGCCGGAGTACGTCGTCACGCCGGTGGCCGTCGACCTCCGGCGCGATCTGACTCTCACCGCCGACGAAGGCCGGGTGCTGCGCGACCTGCCGGACCACGATCGCTGGGCCGAGCTGCTGCGCGACGCGATGCTGCTGTCCCGCGCATCCGCTTCGCACCTCGACGAGCTCGCGCTGAC
>JAITUD010000254.1 GCA_031286555.1 Microbacterium sp.
TCGGTTTCTCGCCCGCAAGCGCGATGATGATGCCGATCACGGTGATCACGGCGAGGAACAGGTTGTAGAACCCCTGGTTGAACGCCAGGGCCTTCATCGTCTGCGCGTCCGCCTCGGAGGGGACCCCGAAGACGCGGCGGGTGGACGGGTGCGTCCAGCGCACCGATTCCAGCACGAAGATGTACACGTGCAGCAGCGCCGCGACCGCGGCGAGCACGATTCCGATGGTGAGGAACATGGTGTGACACACCGTAGTACCGATCCGCCTGCGCGTAGAGTCACGACATGAGCGACGACGCTTCGATTCCGCAGAACATCCTCGACGCCGCCCCTGGCCCGTCCGGCGACGGATGCCAGGACTGCGATGCGACCGGAGGCTGGTGGTTCCATCTGCGGCGATGCGTGGAGTGCGGACACATCGGATGCTGCGACGACTCTCTCGGGCAGCATGCGACGGCGCACTTCGAGGCCACAGGCCATCGCTGGCTCCGCAGCTTCGAGCCCGGCGAGGACTGGTTCTGGGACTACGTCGGCGCACGCATCGTCGACGGCGGTGAACTGGCACCGCCTCTCGCGCACCCTGCCGACCAGTCGGTGCCCGGCCCGGCCGAGCGCGTGCCGGATGACTGGCAACGGCAGCTCGCGACCGCACGCGCGGAGCGGCAGTAGTAGCCCGCTACCCCGGCCCGTCCGGGTGCGCGAGATCGTAGGCGCGCGACAGCTTCTGCGGCACGACCATGCGCCAGGCATCCACGACGAACTCCCTCGCCTCCGCAGGATCCAGCGCAGCCAGGTCCGATCGCACCCAGTGGAATCGCATGTCCGACGGCGAGGGCATCGAGAACTTGTCCGGCTGACCGCCGACGAGCCCCTCGCGCATCTCCTTCGGGAAGCCGAACTCCATCGTGAGCTCGTCCAGCGAGAACGCGACGTAGACCAGCTGGCCGACCCGGAACTTCACCCGCCCGCGGACGAGCACCTCGTACGACCGCTCCAGGGTCGAGCCGAGAGCGCGCACATCAGCGATGGTCGCCACGGGATCAGGATACGACTGCCTCCGCACGGCAGTCTCCGTGACCGCGCGAAGCGCGAGCACCTCATTATTCTTCTGCCATGACCAGCACGTCACCCACCGGCCGCGAGCACCGACTGCGGCCCATGATCGGCCGCGACCCCGGCGAGCGCCACCGCGCCGCCAGCCCGCTCGAGCTGCTGTACGACCTGACGCTCGTCGTCGCCTTCAGCCAGGCCGGCACCCAGATGGCGCACCTGCTCGAGATCGGCCACTTCGGGGCCGCCGTCGGGGCATTCGCGTTCGCGATGTTCGCGATCTGCTGGGCGTGGATTAACTACTCCTGGCTCGCCTCCGCGTTCGACAACGACGACATCTTCTTCCGCATCGCCACGATGGTGCAGATGATGGGCGTGCTGCTGATGGCGCTCGGGATGCCGGCGCTGTTCTCCTCGATCGACGAGGGCCTGCACGTCGACAACGCCGTCGTCGTCGCCGGCTACGTCGTCATGCGCCTGTCCACGGTGTCGCTCTGGCTGCGCGTCGCGCGGCACAATCCCGACCTGAGGCGCACGGCGCTCACCTACGCAGGACTGATCTCCGCGGCCCAGGTCGTGTGGATCGTGCTGATCTTCGTCGATCCCCCGCTGGCCGTCACCGTGGCGATCGTCGTCGCGGTGGGGGTGTTCGAGGTCTCCGTCCCGGTCATCGCGGAGCGGCTCGAAGGCGGCACCCCGTGGCATCCGCACCACATCGCCGAGCGGTACAGCCTTCTGGTCATCATCGCGCTCGGCGAGGTCGTGCTCGGCACCGTGCTGGCGATCTCGGCCGTCGTCGAGGAGCAGGGCTGGTCGTGGGAGGCGGGTGTCGTCGCCTTCGGCGGAACGGCCCTGGCCTTCGCCCTCTGGTGGGTGTACTTCATGCTCCCCTCCGGGGACGTGCTGGCCCGCCATCGCGAGCGCGCCTTCGTCTGGGGCTACGGCCACATCCTGTTGTTCGCGGCGATCGCCGCGACCGGCGCCGGTCTGCACGTCGCCTCCTTCGTCATCGAGGGCGTCGCGAAGATCGACGAGACGGCCGCGATCCTCACCCTGACGGTCCCCGTGGCGGTCTTCACGGTCGGCCTGTTCGTGCTCTACTCGCTGCTGCTGCGGCAGATCGACGCGTTCCACGGGCTGCTCATCTTCGGTGCGGTGCTCGCACTCACGGGCGCCGTCGTGGCGGTCGCCGCGGGTGCGAGCCTGGGGACCGGCATCCTGATCACCGTGCTGGCGCCGGTCATCATCATCGTCGGCTTCGAGACGGTCGGGCACCGGCACCAGGCCGCCGCGATCGCGCGGATCCTCGACGAGAACCGTTGATCGGGAATTGACGCGTCAACTACGGCGTTGCATCCCTCTGACGGTCGGATGCTCCGGCCGAGGGAAGGTCGTGAGGTGATGTCCACCGACGCGTCAGAGTTCGAGTTCGGGCTGAACTCCTTCGGAGACGTGGCCACCGACGGGGGTCGCGTGCAGACCGACGCCGAAGCTGTGCGCCTGCTCGTCGAGGAGGCGCAGCTGGCCGAGTCCGTCGGTCTGGACGTGTTCAGCGTCGGCGAGCACTACAAGGAGAACCAGGTCGACTCGGCGACTCCGGTCGTCCTCGCGGCCGCCGCGCAGGCGACCTCGACGATCGGTCTCGGCACGTCCGTCACCGTGCTCTCCACCCAGGATCCGGTGCGGCTCTACCAGGAGTTCGCGACCGTCGACGCCCTCTCGCAGGGCCGCACGCACCTCGTGCTCGGCCGCGCCTCGGCGATCGAGTCGTTCCCCCTGTTCGGCTACGACATCGCCGAGTACGAGGAGATCTTCGAGGAGAAGCTCGACCTGTTCCTGCGACTCATGCACGAGGACCGCGTCACCTGGTCGGGCAAGTACCGCGCGCCGCTCGACGACGTGCGCCTGCACCCGCGGATGCCGGAGGGTGGCGTTCCCGCGTGGATCGGCATCGGCGGCAGTCCCGACTCCGTCGTCCGCGCCGCGAAGCACGGGCTGCCTCTGATGATGGCGATCATCGGCGGCCGGCCGGAGCGGTTCGCCGGGCACGTCGAGCTGTATCTGCGGGCGCTGGCGAAGTACGGTCACCAGGAGCTGCCGATCGCACAGCACTCGCTCGGCCTGATCGCCGAGACCGACGACGAGGCGAAGAACGTGCACTGGAAGTACTGGCAGCCCGTCGTCACCGAGATCAGCAAGGAGCGCGGCTTCTATCCGCCGACGCCGGAGCGATACGCCGAGGAGATCGAGTTCGGCGCACTGTACGTCGGATCGCCCGAGACGGTCGCGCAGAAGATGGCCGCAGCGGCCAGGGCGAACCACCTGTCCCGCTTCGACCTGAAGTACGACCTGCGTCACCTCCCCCGCGAGGTGCGCGAGAGCAGCATCCGGCTGTTCGGCGAGAAGGTCGCACCCCGCGTCAAGGAACTCCTCACCGAGGACCCCGGAGACTGGTACCTGACCCGGCGACCGGTCGCCCGGATCACGAAGGACGGAAAGGCAGTCCATGTCTGAGAACATCACTGAAACCGGCATCCGCACCGTCGGCATCCTCGGCGCCGGCAAGGTCGGCACCGTGCTCGCGAGGCTGGCCGTCGCCGCCGGGTACCGCGTGCTGATCGCGGGTTCCCGCGACCCGGAGCGCATCGCGCTCACGATCGAGGTGCTCGTGCCCGGCGCGACCGCCGTGCACGCCGACGACGCCGTCCGCGAGGCCGACGTCGTCGTGCTCGCGCTGCCGCTCGGCAAGCACGAGAACCTGCCCGCGGAACTGCTCGAGGGCAAGCTGGTCATCGACACCATGAACTACTGGTGGGAGACCGACGGCATCCGCGACGACCTCAGCGACCCGCGCACCTCGACCAGCGAGATCGTGCAGGAGTTCCTCGTCGGCGCCCGCGTCGTGAAGGCACTGAACCACATGGGCTATCACGACCTCGATGAAGAGGCCCGGGCGGCGGATGCCGCAGGGCGCAAGGCGATCGCGATCGCCGGCGACGACCCGGCGGATGTCGCCGAGGTGGCCGCCTTCGTCGACGCGCTCGGCTTCGATCCGGTGCTCGCGGGCCCCCTCGCCGCGGGTGCCGTGCTGCAGCCCGGCAACCCCGCCTTCGGCGCCAACCTCCCGGCCGACGAGCTGCGGGCGCTGATGGATGCTGCGCCTCAGCAGCATCCCGTTCCAGTCGGCTGACCGGCGGAACCGGAACCGCCTCAGCGCTCCGCGTCGAGGGCGCTGCGAACCTCGCGTTCCTCCTCGTCGGTGAGGCCGGCCTGGCGCGTCACGTCGCGGGTGAGCTCGTACTCCAGCGCGCCCGCGAGGGTGTCGGCGAGCGGGCGCGTCACAAGGCCGGCCGCACGGGCGCGGGTCGTGTCCATCGTGGCGAACCAGCGCCAGTCGCGGTCGGCGATCCACAACGGCATCGACTTCGGCCCCATCCAGTGTGCGATGCCGAGTTCCGTCATCCGATCGAGCGGGACCAGGCGCGGCCTGGCGGAGCTGCGCGCGACCTGCTTCGACGTCTCGAGGACCTCACCGAGCGTCGTCGTCGGCCCGGTCGCGTTGAACACACCGTCGATCCGCTGCTCGGCGGCGGTGATCAGCCAGCTGGCGAGATCGCGGACGTCGATCAGGGCGACAGGGAAGTCCAGGTCATCCGGCGCGATGACGTCGTCGCCGGTCGGCGACGAGAAGCGCCACGGCCAGTAGCCGGTGCGGCCCGAGGCGTCGCCCGGCCCGCCGATGAGACCGGAGCGAACGATCGTCGCCGACGACGCGGCTCCCGAGATCAGGCGCTCGCACGCCACCTTCGCCGGTCCGTACACCTCCATCGACTCCATCACGTCGCCCTCGAGAGGATCCAGGAGCGCAGAATCCTCGGGCTGCTCGGGCCGGTCGAATGCGGCGTACACGTTCCCCGTCGACACGAAGACCCAGTGCTCGGTGTCGAGGTCCCGCACCGCACGGCGGACCTGACCGGGGTGACGCGACACATCGATGACGGCATCCCATCGCCGAGCGGCCGCACCGGCGAGCCCGTCCTCCGCATCTCGATCGGCGGCGATGAATTCGGCGCCCTCGGGCGCGGGCGCGGTGCCGCGCGCAAGGCAGGTGACCGCGTGCCCGCGGGCGACCGCCTCGTTCGCGATCGCCCTGCCGAGGAAGGCGGTGCCGCCGAGTATCAGGATCTCCATGGCTCGATGCGACCATGATCCGCGGTGCGCTGTCCAGCGATTCCGCTCAAGGCAG
>JAITUD010000114.1 GCA_031286555.1 Microbacterium sp.
TGAGCTCGTCGCCTACTTCGAGCGCGGGCAGGTCGAGGAGGCTCCGGTTCCCGCCTGAGAGGTCGGAGAATGCGGCATCCGCACGTCCGGATGCCGCATCTCCTGACCCCTCGGTGGCGCGGGGTCAGTTCTGGTTGTCGATGCCGATGTGCGCGATGGTCGCGTGGCTGTTGTGCGACACGTACACGCGCAGCAGCGCGGTCGGGTTGTCGTTGAGCGCGCGCAGCGCATTGCTCGCGCTGCCGGTCTCGCGGGCGAACGCGTCGGTGATCAGCTTCGCGTAGGGCTGGGTGCGCGAGTCGGCGGACCAGTTCGCCGTGTCGCCGAGCACGGCGAGGATCGCGGCCTGGTCGCCGGAGACCGGGATGCCGGTGAACGCCTGCACCTGGGCGGCGTCGAGCGTGAACACCGAGCGGTTGCTCTCCTCGTATGCGGTGCGCACGGTGTCGGCGGTGGCGCCCGCGGCAGTCGCGGCGGGCTGCTCGGCCGGGGTCTGCACCGACTCCGTCGCGGGAGCGGAGGACTCGGCGGGAGCGGATGCGGCGGGGGTGGGCGAGCCGTCACCGGCGGGCGCGGCAGTGGCCGCTCCGGAGCACCCGGCCAGGCCGAGTGCGAGGACGAGGGTGAGCGAGGGGAGAAGGGCGCGTTTCATGATGCCTCCTGGGTCGTCGGTCGGGTGTCCGAGACGCCGACGGCAGTGGCGGGTCCCTGCGAACTCAGAATGGTATACCAAAATGCTGGACGGCTTCTCAGGGGACAGGAGGCGGATAGGCTGACACCACGATGGAGATCACGCGTCGCACTCTTCTCGTCGGTGCTGGAACCGGCGCCGTCGCCGTGCTCCTCGCCGCGTGCACGCCGGAGCCCAAGCCGACCGCCACGACGCACCCGCCCACCGCGAAGCCCAGCATCCCGACCGGCGCCGTGCCGAAGCCCGCCGACTGGAAGCGCAGCAGCTGGTCGACCGACCCGTACTCGCACGGGGCCATGAGCTACCTGCCCGCCGGCGCGACACCGCAGCACCGCGCCAACCTCGCCCAGCCGATCGGCGATCGCCTGTTCTTCGCCGGCGAGGCCCTCGACGCGGAGCGCCCAGGCACCGTGATCGGCGCCATCGACTCCGGGCGCCGTGCCGCCGTCGCAGCATCCTCCGCGTCGCAGAGCAAGGAGCGCATCGCCGTGATCGGAGCCGGCGCCGCCGGGGCCACCGCCGCGAGAACCCTGGCAGACGCAGGCCGCGACGTGACGATCTTCGAGGCGCGCGACCGCCTCGGCGGCCGCATCCAGTCGATCGTCGACGAGGACTGGCCGATCCCGGTGCAGCTCGGAGCCTGGCTGTCGTCCACCGATGACACGGTCTCGCTGCGCAGCCGGCTGGCCGCCCTCGGAATCGACGAGCTCGAGTTCGGCACCGCGACCGGATGGTCGGAGAACGGCGCCGCGCCCACGGTGGACGGTGCCCCGATCGCCGCCGCCGTCAAGCGGGCCGCAGGCGACCCCACCGACGTGCCCCTCGTCGACGCGCTGACGGAGGACGGCGCCGACCCGGCCGATCCGGCGCTCGCCGCGGCACTGGCCTGGGTCTCGGCGATGTCGGGTGCCGATGTCGACAAGGCGTCCAGCTGGTATCCGCCGGCGTTCGCCCCCGATTCGCTGGCCGGTGCGACCGGCGATGTCGGGATGATCGTCGAACAGGCGCTGAAGGGGCTGAAGGTCACCCAGGCGTCGCCGGTGATGCGCATCGCCTACGACGACTCGGGCGTGAGCCTGCGACTCGGCACGGGTGAATCACTGGCTTTCGACCGCGTGATCGTGACGGTGCCGCTCGGCGTGCTGCAGAAGCAGGCGATCGAGTTCGCGCCTGCCCTGCCCTTCGCGCAGCGCGGCGCGATCGCCGCGCTCGGCTCCGGCTTCGTCGAGACGGTCTGGCTGCGCTTCGACGAGTCGTTCTGGAACGCCGACGCCCAGATCTGGCACGTCGTCGGCGGCGACGGCCCGATCCGCACCTGGCTCAACCTCGAGCCGGTGACCGGAGAGCCCGTGCTGGTCGGACTGGTCGGCGGTCCCGACGCGCAGGCGTTCGCGAAGCTGAACGACGCCGACGCGGAGGCGACCGCACGTCAGTCGCTGATGTTCTTCGCGACCGAGACACCGTCGCCGACGCCATCGCCGACCTCGACGCCCTGACTCAGAGCGGCGATACCTCGGTCTGGCGCATCCGGCTCAGCAGCACCAGCCCGCACGCGACCATCGCGAAGATGCCCAGCGCGATCGCGCAGGTCAGCACCATCTCCGGGATGCCCGACACCTGGCGCGGGTCGAGGAAGTAGTACGGATACCAGCCGATGATCCCGCCGCGCCAGATCGTGAACAGCCCCCAGAGCACCGGGTACAGCAGCACGTAAGGCACGATCCGCCACGACGCCGCGGCACGCCCCGGTCCGAAGACCCACGCCAGGATCGCCCAGGCCGGCAGCACGAAGTGCAGCACGACGTCGGACCAGGGCACGGTGATCGGGATGCCGCGCAGCCCCGCCTGCCAGACGATCAGCGCGAACGCCAGCCCGGCGGTGATCGTCCAGCTCAGCACGATCGCGCGTGCGGTGGTCAGCCAGGGCGGGTCCTCCGGCATCCGCAGCGCGATGATCCCGGCGGCGACCCCGAGGATCGTGTAGGCGATGTTCGACTCGATCGTCAGGTACGCGAAGAAGTTCTGCCCGGCGATGGTCTGCGAGCCCAGGCCCCAGAACATCCGGTGCACGAGGGCGGCGCCGCAGACGGCCGCAGCCAGCAGGCGCAGCCATCCGTACAGCGTTCTCGAGATCACGCGCGCGTCGCCCTCCTCGTCCGGGTCGGCGGGAACGTCACCCGGCCGAGTCTACGGAACGGATCACGTGCGCCGTCGTCGCGCGGGGCGGTGGCCCCGCCGCGCTCAGGAGCGGGCGGCGTCTGTCATGCGCCGGGGCGAGAACCGCGCGAGTGCGAACGACAGGATCAGCGCCGCGAGGATGCCGATCACCGGCGGGATGCCGATCTCGAACTGCCCGGACAGCCAGGCCAGCGCCGAGGCGATGACGTAGACGCCGAGGTTCACCGGGTTCACGACCGGCAGCGGCTCGCCCTCCGGCATCTGGGTGCGCCGCCAGCGTGCGAGGTAGTCGCCCACGATGACGCCGCCCAGAGGCGGGATGAAGGTGCCGAGCAGGCCCAGGTACTGCGGCAGGTGCTCGTGCACGCCGATCAGGGCGAGTGCGGTGCCGATGACGGAGCCGGCGATCACGAACGGCACCTTGCGCGGGCGGCGGAACAGCTCCGCCCCGGCGACGCCGAAGGCGTAGGCGGCGTCGGCGTTCGACTTCCACAGGTTGCCGAACAGCAGGAACAGCCCCCAGCCGACCAGCCCGAGGTTGAACAGCACGAGCACGAAGTCGCCCTCATCGAACGCGATCGCGCCGATCGCGCCGAAGAAGATCATCAGCCCGTTGCCGATCAGGAACCCGATCACGCAGGCCAGCACGGCCTGGGTGCCGGTGCGGCCGAAGCGGGTCCAGTTCGGCGCCTGGGTGCCGGCCGACACGAAGGTGCCGACGACGGTCGTGACCGCAGTGGCCAGCGTCATCGTCGCGGTGGGGTGGATCGCGGCGAGCCCCGCCCATCCGCCGACCTCGTCGAGTGAGCGGAACATCACCCAGAACGCAAGGATGAGGATCAGCGGGGTCGACACCAGCGACACCCAGTACATGCCGCGGTAGCCGTAGCAGGCGGTCACGCACATCAGCGCGCTCACGACGATCATGATCGCCGCGCGGGCCGGGTAGGAGTCCCATCCGAGCGCCTGCGCGGTGAGGTCGCCGATCGTGCCGACCACGACGCCGTACCAGCCGATCTGCGTGCCGCCGAGCAGGATCGACGCCAGCTTCGACCCGCCGGTGCCGAGCGTGTATCGCGCCATCACCACGGTGGTCAGGCCCGTGCGCGCACCGATCCAGCCGAGCACGGCGACGTACCCGCCGAGCACCACCGAGCCGATCAGGATGATGAGCAGCAGGTCGGTCAGGCCGAACGACTTCCCGAGCGCGGCGCCGGCCAGCATCGTCGGCGTGAACACCGTGAAGCCGAGCAGGACGACGGCGAGCGAGAAGAAGCCCTTGCGCGCGTGCGCGGGGACGGGCGTGACGGGGTAGTCGGGGTCGACGGGGCGCTCGGCGTCCTCGGTGAGGTCGGGCGCGCCGGATTCGGGAGCGACGGCGCTCACGCGCGCGGCCCGAGGTCGGCGGCCTCGACGCCGATGTCCTCCGCCCACAGCTCCGGACGCTCGCTCATCATGCGGTCCATGAGCGCGATGCAGTCCGCGTCGTCGGCGATGACGAGCTCCTTGCCGTTCGAGCGCAGCCACGCCTCCGACTCCTGGAAGCTGCGGTTCTCGCCGATCACGATGCGCGGGATCTCGTAGAGGGTCGCGGTGCCCGCGCACATGTAGCAGGGGGAGAGGGTCGTGTAGAGCACGCTCTCGCGGTACACGCGGGCGGGCAGCCGCCCGGCGTTCTCCAGGCAGTCCGTCTCGCCGTGGCGGATCACGCTGCCCTGCTGCACCCGGCGGTTGCGGCCGGTGGCCAGCACCTCGCCGTTGTGCACGAGCACGGCGCCGATCGGGATGCCGCCCTCGTCCCAGCCGATCCTCGCCTGTTCGATGGCCATGTCCAGAAAGCGACGATCGTCGGTGTTCAGCTGCATGAATCCATCGTAAACGGGAGGGCATGGCCGCCATCGGCCGCTCAGGCCCCGCGTAGAGTTGGCCGGGTGATCCTCGCCCGCGCCCTCATCGTCGCCGCGGGCGGCACTCTGGGGGTCGCGTTGCGGATGCTGCTGGGGCTGGCCCTTCCTGATGCCGGGGGCCTGCCCGTCTCGGTGCTCGTCGCCAACATCGCGGGCGCGTTCCTGCTGGGAGTGCTCACCGCCCGGCTGCCCGCCACCAAGCGGCGGCTGTTCCTCGGCACCGGCATCCTCGGCGGGTTCACCACCTACAGCTCCTTCCTGGTCGGCACGGCGACGCTCTGGGCCGCGCAGCCGGTGCTCGCCGCCGGCTACGCCCTGGGCAGTCTCGTGCTCGGCATCGCCGCCGCGGCCACCGGGCTGCACCTCTTCCGCCGTGAGCGGGGAGGGGCGCGATGACCCCTCTCGTGTTCGTGCTCGCCGCGCTCGCCGGGGGTCTCGGGGCCGGCATCCGCTACCTCGTCGACATCGGTGTCGCGAAGCTCACCGGCACGCGGTTCCCGTGGGGCGTCTTCCTGATCAACCTGACCGGATCCTTCGCGCTCGGGCTGATCGTGGGCGGGATGCCGGAGGCCGCGTTCGTCGTCGGAACCGGCTTCCTCGGCGGGTACACGACCTTCAGCACGGCGATGCTCGACACGGTCGCGCTCTGGCGCGACGGCGAGCGCCGGGCGTCCGCCTTCAACGCGGTCGGCATGCTCGTCCTCGGCCTGGCGGCCGCCTTCGCCGGCCTCGCCGTGGGGGCGATGCTCTGACCCTCCCAGCCGGGGCACAGCAGCAAAATGTACAAACGTACATGTACTGATGTCCAGGAGGGGCGGATGCAGGAACCAGAGCGCCGCAGACGCGACCCTGAAGCGCGCCGCCGCGCCATCGTCCAGGCGACCGCCGAGCTGATCACCGAGGTCGGTGTCGACGCGGTGACGCACCGTCTGATCGCCGCCCGAGCCGGCGTGCCCCTCGGCGCCACCACGCAGTACTTCGACACCCTCGACGACCTGCGCGCCGCGGCGCTGCAGCTCATGATCGACCACGTCGACGAGCAGATGGAGGTGCTGCGCTCCGCCCTCGCCGAGCGCGGAGCCTCGCCGGCCGTGCTCGCCGAGATCATCCACGCCGCCCTGGTCGATGCCGCGGCGGTGCAGACCGATCGCGCCGTGGTGACCGCGGCCGTCCGCGACCCGCAGCTGCGCGAGATGGCCCGGCGCTGGTCCCAGCAGGTCGCCTCCTTCCTCGAGCCCGAACACGGCGCGGAACGCGCCATGGCAGCATCCGTCTTCATCGACGGCATCCTCTGGTACACGCAGATCAACGATGATCCGCTTCCGCAGCACATCATCGAATCCGCCCTCTCAGGCATCCTCGTCCGCCCCTGACCAAGAGAACTCACATGTGGAAACTCTCCGTCCTCAGCCTGCGCAACCGCGCACTCATCGCCCTGATCACGATCGTGGCCGCCGTGTTCGGCGGCCTCGCACTGACCAACCTCAAGCAGGAGCTGATCCCCTCCCTTGAGCTGCCGGCGCTGGTCGTCATGACCAGCTACCCCGGCGCCTCGCCGGAGGTCGTCGAGAACGACGTCTCCACGCCGATCGAGACCGCCATCCAGGGTGTGCCGGGGCTGGAGTCGACGACGGCGACCAGCACGACGAACTCCTCGATCGTGCAGGCCACGTTCACCTACGGCACGAACCTGGCGACCGCCGAGCAGAAGATGCAGCAGGCGATCAACCGCATCTCGCAGCAGCTGCCCGAGGACGTCTCGCCGCAGGTGCTGTCGGTGTCGATCGACGACTTCCCGGTGATCCAGATCGCCGTGACCGGCTTCGACGACGCCGAGACCGCGCAGACTGATCTCGAGAACGTCGCGATACCCAAGATCGAGGACGTCAAGGGCGTCAACGCCGCCCAGATCGTCGGCGGTACCGGCCAGCGCATCACCATCACGCCGGACAACGCGAAGCTGGCCGAGCACCAGGCGACGCCGCAGATGATCACCCAGGCGATGCAGCAGAACGGCGTGCTGTTCCCCGGCGGTTCGATCACCGAGGGCGACAACACCTACACCGTGCAGACCGGATCGAAGATCTCGTCGGCCGACGAGATCGCCAAGCTGCCGCTGGTGGGCACGGATGCCACGATCGGCGACGTCGCCACGGTGAAGCAGGAGTCCGACCCCGTGACGTCGATCTCGCGCGTGGACGGCAAGGACGCGCTCTCGATCGCCGTGACCAAGCTGCCCGCCGCGAACACGGTCGACGTCTCGAAGGGCGTGCGCGCGACGCTGGACGACCTGGAGAAGTCGTTCCCTGACGCCACGTTCACGATCATCTTCGACCAGGCGCCGTACATCGAGCAGTCCATCGAATCGCTCGCGACCGAGGGCCTGCTGGGCCTGGTCTTCGCGGTGATCGTGATCCTGGTGTTCCTGCTGTCGATCCGCTCGACGCTGGTGACCGCGATCTCGATCCCGACATCCGTGCTGATCACGTTCATCGGGCTGCAGGCGTTCGGCTACTCGCTGAACGTGCTGACGCTCGGCGCGCTCACGATCGCGATCGGACGCGTGGTCGACGACTCGATCGTCGTCATCGAGAACATCAAGAGACACTACGTGGAGGGCGCAGACAAGGGCGACGCCATCCGGCTCGCGGTGCGCGAGGTGGCATCCGCCGTCACGGCATCCACGATCACGACCGTGGCGGTGTTCCTGCCGATCGTCTTCGTCGGCGACATGGTCGGTGAGCTGTTCCGGCCGTTCGCGATGACCGTCGCGATCGCGATGACCGCGTCGCTGCTGGTGGCGCTGACGATCGTGCCGGTGCTCGCGTACTGGTTCCTCAAGCCCGGCAAGCCGCTGCTCGACGAGAACGGCAACCGGATCGATCCGGAGGACCCGGCTGCCCCGCCGACCCCGCTGCAGAAGATCTACCGGCCGATCCTCGGCTGGACCCTGAAGCACTCGCTGAGCACCGTCGCGATCGCGATCGTGGTGCTGATCGGCACGCTCGCGATGGCCCCGATGATGAAGGTGAACTTCCTCAGCGACTCCGGCCAGAACACGATGACCGTGACGCAGGACCTCGGCCCGACCGCCAGCCTGCAGTCGCAGTCGGACGCCGCGAAGAAGGTCGAGGACGCCCTCGACGGCGTCGACGGCATCACGCACGTGCAGGTGTCGATCGGGTCGAGCGGCTCGGCGCTGCGCGACGCCTTCGAGGGTGGCGCGGCGATCACCTACTCGATCCAGACCGATGCCGACGTCGACCAGGAGCAGCTCCGCAGCGACGTGCAGAAGGCCGTCGACGGGCTGGACGACGTGGGCGATGTCACCGTCGCCGGCTCGCAGGGCTTCGGGTCGAGCGACATCGAGATCACGGTCACCGCCGCGAACGGCGACGACCTGCAGACCGCGACCGACGCGCTCGAGAAGGAGCTGAAGGGCCGCGACGGCATCGGCAAGGTCACCGACAACCTGGCCGCCTCGCTGCCGTACATCGCCGTTGCCGTCGACCGGGACAAGGCCGCCGCGCACGGGCTGTCCGAGGTGGCAGTCGGTCAGATGGTGTCGAGCGCGATGCGCCCGCAGCAGATCGGCTCGGTCGAGATCGACGACACCACCCTGACCGTCTACATCGCCGACCCCGAGCCGCCGACCACGGTCGCGTCGCTCGAGGAGATGACGATCCTGACCCC
>JAITUD010000375.1 GCA_031286555.1 Microbacterium sp.
CGACGCGCCGATTCCTGCTTGACCGCGGGATGCACGATGCCGTTCAGCCGTGCAAGCGCGGCGTCGTCACCGAACACCTGTGCGCCGAGGGCAGCGCGGTCCAGAGAGCCGTCAGGCAACAGCATCCTCTCGCCGAACTCCGCCGCGATCTCATCCAGTACCGGAGAACCGGTCGTCTGCACGTCGCGGACGATCTGATCGGCGTCGACGATCACGGCGCCGTGCTCGGCGAGGCGTGCGGCGATGGTCGACTTGCCCGAGGCGATTCCCCCGGTCAGGGCGATGAGAGGCATGGAACCATCCTGGCATGCGCCCTTCGTCTCGTCGCCGGCGCTCCTCGCTCAGGATCCGGTGCGAAAGGCGGCCGGCGCTCCTCGCTCAGGATCCGGTGCGTGCGCAGACGCCGGAAACGCGGAACGGGCCGCCACACTCCCCAGGGGGAGGTGACGACCCGTTCCGTTGTGATCAGTGATCAGCTGTTGCCGCCGGAGAGCTTCTCGCGCAGAGCGGCGAGAGCCTCGTCGTCGGCGAGCGTGCCGGCGCCGGCCGACTCGCTCGAGAAGGTCGAACCACCGAAGTCGTCGCCCGCAGCAGCCTCGGCCTCGGCGGCCTTGAGCACCTGAGACTTGTGCGCCTCCCAGCGAGCCTGGGCAGCGGCGTACTCCTGCTCCCAAGCCTCGCGCTGAGCGTCGAAGCCGTCCTTCCAGGCACCGGTCTCGGCGTCGAAGCCCTCGGGGTACTTGTACTCGCCGTTCTCGTCGTACTCGGCGAGCATGCCGTACAGCGCCGGGTCGAACTCGGTGCCGTAGGGGTCGACCGACTCGTTGGCCTGCTTCAGCGACAGCGAGATGCGACGACGCTCGAGGTCGATGTCGATGACCTTGACGAAGACCTCTTCGCCCACCGAGACGACCTGCTCGGCCAACTCGACGTGCTTGCTGGACAGCTCCGAGATGTGCACGAGGCCCTCGATGCCGTCAGCGACGCGAACGAACGCACCGAACGGAACGAGCTTCGTGACCTTGCCCGGGGTGACCTGGCCGATGGCGTGGGTACGCGCGAAGACCTGCCACGGGTCCTCCTGGGTCGCCTTCAGCGACAGCGAGACGCGCTCGCGGTCCAGGTCGACCTCGAGGATCTCGACGGTGACCTCCTGGCCGACCTCGACGACCTCGGAGGCGTGCTCGATGTGCTTCCACGACAGCTCGGAGACGTGCACGAGGCCGTCCACACCGCCGAGGTCGACGAACGCACCGAAGTTGACGATCGACGACACGACGCCCTTGCGGACCTGACCCTTGTGCAGGTTGTTGAGGAACGTGGTGCGCGACTCGGACTGCGTCTGCTCGAGCAGGGCGCGGCGCGAGAGCACGACGTTGTTGCGGTTCTTGTCCAGCTCGAGGATCTTGGCCTCGAGTTCCTGACCCAGGTACGGGGTCAGGTCGCGGACGCGACGCAGCTCGATGAGCGACGCCGGGAGGAAGCCACGCAGGCCGATGTCGACGATGAGGCCGCCCTTGACGACCTCGATGACGGTGCCGGTGACGACGCCGTCGTTCTCCTTGATCTTCTCGACGTCGCCCCAGGCGCGCTCGTACTGCGCACGCTTCTTGGAGAGGATCAGACGGCCTTCCTTGTCCTCCTTCTGGAGAACGAGGGCCTCGACCTTGTCGCCGACGGAGACGACCTCGTTGGGGTCGACGTCGTGCTTGATGGAGAGCTCGCGGGAGGGGATGACGCCCTCGGTCTTGTAGCCGACGTCGAGCAGAACCTCATCGCGGTCGATCTTGACGATCGTGCCCTCGATGATGTCGCCGTCGTTGAAGAACTTCAGAGTCTTCTCGACCGCGGCCAGGAAGTCCTCGGCAGATCCGATGTCGTTGATCGCGACCTGCTTGGTGGCCGGGGCGGTCGTTGCGCTAGTCATGTAGTGGGTTGTCCTTGTTGATGGATGATCGGGCCTCGGAGCACGGCCGTGCACGGCCGATTCGTCGCTGAGAGGCGAATGAGTGGTGATTTCTGCCACGAGGGCACACAGACGCGCGCCACGAGTGACGCTTCAGGTTACCAGATCCGCGCGGGCGTCTCCATCCGCATTCCTGCTCTCCTGTGGGATGCTGATCCGATGACCGACCGCCTCATGCTCCTCGACACCGCCTCGCTCTACTTCCGGGCGTTCTACGGCGTGCCGGACACCGTCAAGGCCCCGGACGGCCGGTCGGTCAACGCCGCGCGCGGACTGCTCGACATGATCGCCAAGCTCGTCTCTACCTATCGTCCGACACAGCTCGTCGCGTGCTGGGACGACGACTGGCGCCCGCAGTGGCGCGTCGATCTGATCCCCAGCTACAAGACGCACCGCGTCGTCGAGGTCGTCGCCGGCGGCCCCGACGTGGAAGAGGTGCCCGACCCGCTCGAGCAGCAGATCCCCGTCATCCGCGAGACGCTCGCCGCCCTCGGCATCCCGATCGTCGGAGCCGCAGAGCATGAGGCCGACGACGTCATCGGCACGCTCGCGACGCTCGCCGATGTGCCGGTGGACATCGTCACCGGTGATCGCGATCTGTTCCAGCTGATCGACGACGCATCCGACGTCCGCATCATCTACACGGCACGCGGCATGAGCAACCTCGAGATCCTCACCGATGAGTCGGTGGTCGCCAAGTACGGCGTGCTCCCCGCGCAGTATGCCGACTTCGCGACGATGCGCGGGGATGCGTCGGACGGACTCCCCGGAGTGAAGGGCGTCGGCGAGAAGACCGCCGCCACCCTGCTGCAGAACCACGGCGACCTCGCGGGCATCCGTTCTGCGGCGGATGCCGGCGAGGGCATGAGCGCATCGGTCGCATCCAAGATCAGGGATGCCTCGGACTACCTCGACGTCGCGCCGACGGTCGTCGAGGTGGCGCGATCCCTCGACCTGGAGGTGCCGTCCGCTCGGCTGCGACCGCTCGACCCCTCGGAGGATGATGCGGCGAACGCCCTCGCCGAGCAGTGGAACCTGGGCACCTCGATGACGCGCGCGCTCACGGCCCTGGCCGCGGCCGCCTGAGTCACTCCGCCCAGGCGCGCAGCCGATCCAGTCCCCAGGTCGTCACGATGCGGGATGCCGGCACGCCGGCGCGCTCGGCGCGCTCCGCGCCGTGGTCGAGCAGTGACAGCTGCCCCGGCGCATGCGCGTCGGAGTCGATCGAGAACAGGCATCCCGCCTCGAGCGCGATCGCGATCAGCTCGTCGGGCGGGTCCTGGCGCTCGGGGCGGGAGTTGATCTCGACGGCGACCCCGTGATCGGCGCACGCGGCGAACACGGCGCGCGCATCGAACGCCGACGGCGGGCGCGTGCCCCGCTCCCCCTGCACCAGCCGGCCGGTGCAGTGGCCGAGCACGTTCACGTGCGGATTCGAGACCGCGGCGATCATCCGCCGGGTCATCGGCGCGGCATCCATGCGCAGACCGGAATGCACGGATGCCACGACGATGTCGAGCTCGTCAAGCAGCGCGGGCTCCTGGTCGAGCGACCCGTCGTCGAGGATGTCGACCTCGATGCCGGCCAGGACCGTCAGCCCTGCTCCCGATTGCTCACGCACCAGCGGGATCTGCTCCCGCAGTCTCTCGGCCGAGAGTCCGCG
>JAITUD010000134.1 GCA_031286555.1 Microbacterium sp.
GTTCACCGTTCTCGACACTCTCACGAGCATGCGCGGCATCCTGGACGCCGCCCCCTCGGCCCGTCCGGACCTCCTGCGCGACATGCTCGCTCCCACCCGCGACATGTATCGCTACTTTCCCGGCGAGGTCGACCTCGCCTCGATGCACCGGCAGAGCTTCGGGTTCCCCCTCGAGGGTGCCGACCCGCAGCTCCACAATGCCCTCGACGGGATGGCGGCCGCCGACGTGTGGAGGCGCGCCGAGAGTGCACTGGCCGGAGCCGCCGAGGTGCTCGCCGCCGCCGATCCGCGCCTGAGCGTGCCCGACATCACCGTGCTGATCGTCCTGGGCGACCCCACGGACGCACACTTCATGAGCGAGGTCCGCGGAACCAGCGGCAACGGCAGCGTCACCGGCTTCATCACGATCACGCTGTGGCCGACACGGGAGAACCTCGACCGGATCGAGGCGGCCGTCGTCCACGAGCTGCACCACAACCTTCGCTACGCCCCCGGCGGGGTCGTCTGGAATCCCATGACTGTGACCGTCGGGGAGCACGTCGTCTCCGAGGGCCTGGCAGACGCGTTCGCCCGGCAGCTGTATGGCACGCCTCGCGGGTACACGCCGTTCGCGCTCGACCACCTCGACGACGACGGGGTGTTTCAGAAGGTTCTCACCGGGCTCGATGTGACCGGCATGCAGGAGTTCGCCGCGTGGGTGCTGGGCGACGCCACGGCACGACGTTTCGGCGGAACGCCGGTCGGGTTGCCGACCGGAGCCGGCTACGCGGCAGGGAACCGGCTGGTCGACACCTACCTCGCCGCCACAGGGCTGACCGCTGCGAAGGCCCTTCACGCCGATGCCGACGACATCATCGCCGCGACGCGCTGATCACTCCCAGACCGCGGACTCGGGGTCCACACCGTGTGCTCGCGCGTGGGCCCCGATGACGTCGCAGAGGCACTGAGCGAACTCCGGCTCCTGGGCGTCGAAGTAGGCGGAGTTCAGCGATCCGCTCCATCAGTTCCTCATGGCGACGGCGCAGCTCGGCGTCCCGATCCGCCGCGCGACCGTTGAGGAGCGCGCCGATGTCCGCGAGCCGCACACCGAGATCGCGGTACAGCTTGATCCGCCGCATACGGGCGATGTCCGTCGACGTGTACAGCCGATATCCGGCGCCGCTTCGGGTCGGCGGCGGGATGAGCCCGGCGGCCTGCCAATGATGCAAAGGTGCGCACCGCCACGCCCGCCGACGCAGCCGCTACGCCTACGGTGACCGGGTCGCCATCGCTCATCGCGTGGCGAGCGCCTGCTGGTACAGGTCGCGGGAGCTGAGGCCGGTCGCGGCGGCGACCTCTGCGCAGGCATCCTTCAGCCGCATGCCGGATGCCACGAGTGCCTGCACCTGCGCGGCGGCATCCTCTGCCGAGATCGCGACAGGTGCTGCACCCTCGACGACCACGACGATCTCGCCCTTGACCCCCTGCTCGGCCCAGGCGACCAGCTCGGGCGCCGTGCCGCGGCGCACCTCCTCGTAGAGCTTGGTGAGCTCCCGGCACACGGCGATGCGGCGGTCGCCGCCGAAGGCCGCGCCCATGTCGGCGAGCGAAGCAGCGAGGCGGGAGGGCGACTCGAAGAACACCATCGTGCGCGGTTCTGCGGCGAGCGCCGACAGGGAAGAGCGCCGCTCCCCCGGCTTGCGGGGCAGAAAGCCCTCGAATGTGAAGCGATCGGTGGGCAGGCCCGAGATCGCCAAAGCCATCAGCACGGCGCTCGGCCCCGGGATGGCGGTGACGGTGACTCCGGCCTCGGCTGCGGCGGCGACGACCCCGTAGCCCGGGTCGCTCACAGCGGGCATCCCCGCGTCGCTGACGACGACGACGTCCTGCTCGGCGGCGAGAGCGACCAGCTCGGCCGCCTTCTGCTTCTCGTTGTGGTCGTGCAGCGCGATCAGCTTCGGCCGGTTCGCGATCTGCAGCGCCTGCAGCAGCCGCTGCGTGGTGCGGGTGTCCTCCGCCGCGACGACCTCGGCGTTCTCGAGCACCTCGATCAGACGCCGGGACGCATCGCCGAGATTGCCGATCGGAGTGGCCGCCAGGATGATCACCCGCCCAGCTTAGGCTGGTGCCGTGACAGCATCCGCCATCCGGATCCTCGACGCGGTCGACGCCGACGAGATCCGCGCCCTCCGTGAGCGCGGCGAGTTCTTCTGGCTCGACCTGGTCTCTCCGCCGAAGGAGGATCTCGAGCGTCTCGGCGCACTCCTCGGGCTGCATCCGCTCGCCGTCGAGGACTCCGTGAAGTTCGGGCAGCGACCGAAGCTGGACACCTACGGCGACACCGCGCTGCTCGTGCTGCAGGCGGGCATCGAGGTGCAGCCGGAGGAGGAGAACGACCATCCGCTCGAAGAGGTGCACTGCCATCTCAGCGGCGACTTCATCGTCACCGTGCACAGCGACCGGTTCACCGATCTGAAGCGTGTCAGGACGCTGCTGGAGCGCTCCTCGGCGCCGAAGTCGGAACGCTACTACGTCTACAAGATCATCGACCTCGTCGTGGACAGCTTCTTCCCGATCCTCTCCGACCTCGATGACGAGATCAATCAGCTCGAGGACGCCATCGTCTCCGGTGCCGGTCGGGCGGAGCTCGAGGCGACGTTCCGCCTGAAACGGCTGCTGCTGAAGCTGCGCCGAGCCGTCGTGCCGATGCGTGACGTGTTCGCCCGCGAGGTCGAGGTGATCGCCGATCTCGCCGGACTCGAGGTCGACAGTCACGACTACTTCCGCGACATCTACGATCACCTCATCCGCATCACCGACGAGCTCGACTCGTACCACGAGATGGTCTCGGGATGCACGGACCTCTACCTCTCCACTGTCGCGAACAGGCAGGGCGAGACGTCGAAGCAGCTGGCGATCATCGCGTCGATCTTCCTGCCGCTGAGCTTCCTCACCGGGTTCTTCGGCATGAACTTCGGCTGGGAGGTCACGCACCTGCTCGACGGCCCGTGGTCGTTCTTCCTGCTCGGGCTGGGGACGATGGCGGTGGCCGCAGGCGGCATGTGGGCCTGGTTCCGGCACAAGGGCTGGACAGGGTCCGATGGCTAAGCTCTCAGAGTGACCGAGACCGCACCGCTGCTGCCGCCCGTCGAGCGGCGCTGGACCCGCCTCGAAGCGCTGCGCGATCGCGTCATCACCGTGCCCCGGTGGGATCGGGTGATGCGGTGGCTTCCTCCGCTGCTCGTCACCGTGCTCGCCGCCGTACTGCGGCTGACGAACCTCGGGCATCCGAACGCGATCATGTTCGACGAGACGTACTACGTCAAGGATGCCTGGTCTCTGTGGGTGAACGGCTACGAGGCGACCTGGGGCGACGGTGCCAACGAGGCCCTGCTGAAGGGCGACACCAGTGCTCTCGGCACCGAGGGCAGCTTCGTGGTGCATCCGCCGCTGGGCAAGTGGCTCATCGCGCTGGGCATGGCGGCGTTCGGCCCCGGATCCAGCGTGGGCTGGCGCATCTCCACGGCGATCCTCGGCACCCTCTCGGTGCTGCTCGTCTACCTGATCACGAAGGAGCTGACGCGCTCGCGCGTGGTCGCGACGATCGCCGGGTATCTGCTGGCGATCGACGGGATCAGCATCGTGCTGAGCCGGATCGCTCTGCTGGACGGCATCCTCACCTTCTTCGTGCTGCTGGGCTTCCTGTTCGTGCTCTACGACCGGCGGCGCGCGATCCCCTACATCGCGAGACCGGATCCCCTTGATGGCGAGCCGACACTCGGCCGGCTGCTCTGGCGCCGGCCGTGGCTGATCGCCGCGGGCGTCGCGCTGGGCGCGGCATCCGCCGTGAAGTGGTCGGGACTGTACGTGCTCGCCGGGCTCGGCATCTACGTCGTCGTCACCGACGCGCTCGCGCGACGGCGCGCCGGCGTCGTGTTCTGGCCGACCGATGCCGCCTTCAGGCAGGGCCCGATCTCGTTCCTTCTGATGGTGCCGGCAGCGCTGCTGACCTACCTGGTCTCGTGGACCGGATGGCTGGTCACCTCGGGCGGGTACGGCCGCTCGGCGGGCGGCAACGCGCTGGCGGAGCTGTGGAAGTACCACGAGGCGATCTACGGGTTCCATGTGAACCTGCACGCCTCGCATCCGTACGCGAGCCCCGCCTGGCAATGGCCGCTCATGCTGCGCCCGACCGCGATCTGGGTCGGCAACGAGCAGGGCGGGTGCGGCACCGATCACTGCATCTCAGTGATCTCCTCGGTGCCGAACCCACTGATCTGGTACGCCGGGATCGCTGCCGCACTGTACCTGCTGTACCGGTTCGTGCGCGGGCTCGTGCTGCGGCAGCCGGTGGGTCCGGCGTTCACGGTGCCGCTGGTCGGCCTGGCCGTGACCTACGTGCCATGGCTCCTGTACCCCGAGCGCACGATCTTCCAGTTCTATACGGTGGTGATGGTGCCGTTCGTCGTGATCGCGCTGGCCGTCGCACTGAGATCGCTCGCCGGAGAAGCGGATGCCGCGCTGCCCAGGCGTCAG
>JAITUD010000437.1 GCA_031286555.1 Microbacterium sp.
CTCACCTTCCCGTGGTTCCTCGGCCCCGTGGCGAGCGACCCCAACGGCGTCGCGATGACCCAGGCGTTCCTGATCCTCGGATTCCTGCTGATGGGTCTGAGCTTCGGCCCGATGGGTGCGCTGCTGCCCGAACTGTTCCCGACGACCGTGCGGTACAGCGGCTCGGCGATCGCGTACAACGTCTCGTCGATCCTCGGTGCGGCCGTCGCCCCGCTGATCGCCGTGTGGCTGGGGGCGGCCGCGGACGGCTCGTCGTGGATGGTCGGCATCTACCTCTCGGTCATGGCGGTGCTGACCCTCGTCGCGCTGATCCTCTCGCCAGAGACGAAGGACCGCGACTACGAGGACGACCTGGGCGTCGCGGCGCAGCCGCAGCTGTAGTCCGATCGTCGGAAGAGCCGCCGATGCCCCGTGCATCGGCGGCTCTTCGCGTCTACGCTGGCCGCATGGCGACGCTCGACGATGTGCGCAGGATCTCCCTGGAGTTCCCCCGGGTCTTCGAGAAGCGCGCGTGGCACGACGGCATGTCCTGGCGCACCAATGCGGGAATGCTGGCCTGGGAGCGCCCGCCGAGTCGGCACGACCTCGAGCAGCAGGATGCGCTCGGCCGGGACTGGCCCGACGGAGTGATCATCGGCATCCGCGTCGAAGGCGAGCAGACCAAGGCCGCGCTGATCGAGACCTACCCCGACGTGTTCTTCACGATCCCGCACCTCGACGGCTATCCCGCCGTGCTGATCCGGCTGGACGAGATCGATGAGCAGCTGCTGCGCGAGACGCTGACGGATGCCTGGCTGCTGCGCGTCCCGCGCACGATCGGGAAGGCGTGGCTCGCCGAGCACGGACTGGAATGAGCAGCGGATGTGACGCTTTCGCGGCATCCGGACATTCCTGGGTATGAACGACGAAGAAGAGGTCTGGCGCAGGGCACGCGACGGCAGCGGTGAGGCGTTCGCCGAGCTGTTCCGGATGCATCGCGACAGCGTGTTCCGGCGCGCGGCCGCGATGCTCGATCAGGCGCACGATGCCGAGGATGCCACCGCGGTCGCCTTCTTCGAGCTGTGGCGGCGCCGGCGCAGCGTGCGCGTGGTGAACGGCACGGTGCTGCCGTGGCTGCTCGTCACCGTCGCCAACACGGCACGCAACCAGCGCCGAAGCGGCAACCGGTATCGCCGGCTGCTCGCGAGCATGCCTCGCGACGAGGCTCAGGATGCGGAATCCGAGGCTGTCGAGAAGATCGATGCCCAGGTCCTCGGCGTCCGGCTGCGGGACGCGCTCGCGACGCTCAAGCCGGATGACGCGGCGCTGCTGGTGCTCACGGCCCTCGACGGTCTCAGCGTCGCCGACGCGGCGCAGGTCATCGGCGTCAAGCCGGGCACCGCGCGAATGCGACTGAAACGCGCGAGGGATGGGCTGAGGGCCGGTCTCGGCTCCGGACATCCCTGGATCACCCGCTACGACTCAGAAGGAGAACTCGCATGAACACGACACTGGACCGGACCTTCGCCGCAGCCGTCGAGCGCGAGCTCGCGGCGATCGGCACACGTCGCAGCAGGCTGCAGCGGCATCAGCGCCATGTTCGCGCCCTCGCCATCGGGGGCGGATCGGTGGCTCTGGCGGGTGCTCTTGCCGGTGCGGCGGTCGTCGCGGGCGGGCTGCCTGGCCAGACCACCGTGACTCCTGCCGGAGATCCGGTCAGCGGATCGTTCAGAGGGACGGCCGCCGTCGACCTGGGTCCGGCGCCGGCCTGGGCGGATCGGGTCATCCTCGACATCACGTGCACCGGTCACGGCGACTTCCAGGTCGAGACCCGCCCCGGTGCCGGATCGTCGCGCGCGGGGGTCACATGGAACTGCGCTGAGTTGATGGCCAAGGACAAGACCGTGCACATCAAGGACGGGCTCCTGCCAGCGGAGGGCGGCACCAGCGTCACCATCACCACCGATCCCGGCAGCTCATGGTCCGTCGTCGCGCGCTACGGCAAGTCGACGACGAAGCCGTGGGGCGTGAACGCCCGTGGCGAGACCTACGGCGTGCCGAATGACAACGGCATGCCCGACCTCGTGGCCGCGCAGGCGACGAACGGCAAGATCGGATACACCCGGAACTCCGAGCAGAGTGCGTTCGAGGGCGAGGGCTACATCAAGGTGTACGAGTCCGATGGCGAGACCGTGATCGGCTGGTTCCCGATCGCGAACGACTCGGCAAACCTCGGCACCCCGCCCCCAGTGCCCGCGAAGTAGCGGTCAGCCCGCAAGGAACGCCTCGATGGCAGCGATCGTCGAGGCGTTCTCGCGCTGCAGGACGCCGCGGATGCCGACGGCGGCGGCGCCGTCGATCGAGTGCTGCCTGTCGTCGATGAAGAGCACGTCAGCGGCATCCGCGTCCAGCTTCTCCAGCGCGAGCAGATAGGCCTGCGGGTCCGGCTTGTTCACACCCTGCTCGTGGCTGTAGCAGATCGGATCGAAGATCTCGGAGAAGCCGTAGCGGCGCTCCTCCTCTTCCCGAGCGCCGTCAGCGGAGTTGGACAGGATCGCGAGCCCGGCCCGTCCGCG
>JAITUD010000448.1 GCA_031286555.1 Microbacterium sp.
TCTACTTTAGCGATGTAGACGTACTAGTAACTCTACATCCGAAATCCGAGGAGAGACCTTGTCCGCACCCCTGTACAGCACCACCGCGACCTCGACCGGCGAGGGCCGCGCGGGAGGCCGCGCCGTGACCGACGACGGCCTGCTCGACGTCACGCTCGCGATCCCGGCCTCGATGGGCGGGCCGGGAGGAGCGACCAACCCGGAGCAGCTGTTCGCCGCCGGCTGGGCGTCCTGCTTCCACTCGGCACTGAAGATGGTTGCCGCGAAGCAGAAGACCCCGGTGACGGACTCCACGGTCTCCGCCGGCATCCGCCTCGACAAGACCGACGGCGGCGGCCTCGCACTGAGCGCCGCACTGCGCGTCAGCATCGGCGGCGACATCGCACAGGAGACCGCCGAGGAGCTCGTCGCCGCCGCGCACGCCATCTGCCCCTACTCCGTCGCGACCCGCGGCAACGTCCCCGTCACGCTCACGACCACCGTCGCTTGAGCGCCCCACGATCTGAGAGACAGGAAGACCATGACCACCACTGACAACGCTTCCGCGGTCGCCTACGGGCGATCGCTGCGCAACCTCTACTTCGTCCGCTTCGCCTTCGCGATCATCTGGGTCGGCATCATGTTCGCCACGGTGGCCGGCGCCACTGCGCCGAATGCCCTCCTCACGGTGCTGTTGATCATCTATCCCGCGTTCGACGCGGGCGCCGTGATCTGGCAGTTGCGCACCGACCCCGGCTCGAGCCGCTCCCGGACCTCGGAGTGGATCAACGTCGTCGTCAGCATCGCCGTCGCTGTCGCACTGGGGATCACATCGTCGTTCTCCATCCCTGCCGCGCTCGCGGTGTGGGGTGTGTGGGCGATCGTCTCCGGCATCCCGCAGCTCATCACCGCGATCCGAAACCGCCGATCCGGCGGACAGGTCGCCCAGATGCTCTCGGGCGGGATCTCCGTGTTCGCCGGCGGCGGGTTCCTCTTCCAAGGCATCCAGGGCACCGGAGCGATGACGGGCGCCGCGGGCTATGCGACGCTCGGCGCGATCTTCTTCTTCGTCTCCGCGATCCGCCTGAGCTCGAACCTCCGCAAGGACCACGCATGAGCGCCGCGACGACGGACCATTTCGACTACGACCTGATCGGCAGTGACCCCAACGGGGAGAACGTCGCCGACAGCACGACCAAGCCCGGCGCTCGGGGTCCTGCCGAACGCACCGATCAGCCGAGCACCTCCACGCCGAAACCGGCGACGACGGCGCGCACCTCATCGAGATAGCGCTGTGCCAGGTCGGTGAGCGGGATCGCCGCATGGCCGATCCAGCCGATCTCGATGCGTTCGTCGACCTCGAGCGGGATGGCGACGATCTCCGGATCGAGCTCGTCGCTGATGATGCCCGTCGAGATCGTGTAGCCGCCGACCCCGATCATGAGGTTGAAGATCGTCGCACGGTCGGCGACGCGGATCTCCTGCTTGCTCGACAGGGTGGAGAGGATCTCCTCGGCGAAGTAGAACGAGTTGTTCGTCCCCTGATCGAAAGTCAGCCGCGGCAGGTCCACGAGATCGGCGAGCGTGACGCGCGCGTGAGCGGACAGCGGATTGTTCCGGGCGATGAAGATGTGCGGGGTGGCGGCGAAGAGCGGATGGAACGCCATCCCCGAGTCCCGGAGCAGCTTGTCGATCACCCTGCGGTTGAAGTCGTTCCGGAAGAGGACGCCGACTTCGCTGCGGAGAGTCCGGACATCCTCGATGATGTCCCAGGTGCGAGTCTCCCGCAGCGAGAACTCGTACTCGGCCGCTTCCGTGGCATTGACCATCCGGACGAAGGCATCCACCGCGAAGGAGTAGTGCTGTGTCGACACCCCGAGCAGGCGCCGTGAGGGTGGCCGACCGAGGTAGCGCTGCTCGAGGAGCTCCACCTGCTCGACGACCTGTCGCGCATACCCGAGGAACTCTGCGCCGTCATCGGTGAGGGTGACTCCGCGGGCGGAGCGGACGAGGAGGGGACGGCCCACTCGGGCTTCAAGATCTTTCATCGCCGCCGACATGGTCGGCTGGGCGACGTAGAGCACGTCGGCGGCACCCGAGATCGATCCCTCGGCCGCAACCTCGATGAAGTACCGCAGCTGCTGCAGGGTCAGTCCGCTCGACGCGTTAGGCATAGGAAGACACTATATCGATGCATAGCCCGCGCAAGTTACCCGATACCTGGTGCGCTCCCGCACCATGGAGACACTGCTTCCAGAGGCCGACCCCGGCCCGACACCGACCGGATTGGCCACCATGGCGGACGACTTCACCTTCAGCATCACCACCACCCGCTTCGACGAGGACTACAGCCCGTCGGAGAACTCCCGGATCACCACGAACTTCGCCAACCTGGCGCGAGGTGAGCACCGTCAGCAGAACCTCCGCAACACCCTCACGATGATCAACAGGCGGTTCAACGATCTCGCGCGCTGGGACAACCCGAACGGGGACCGCTACGAGGTCGAGCTGGAGATCATCTCGGCGCAGCTGAGCTTCACGGCGGAGGGCGCGGATCGGCAGTTCCCGCTCATCGAGGTCCTCGACACCCACGTCGTCGACCGCCGCACCGGCACCCGCACCCACGGGATCGTGGGCAACAACTTCTCCTCCTTTGTTCGTGACTTCGACTTCAGCGTGGTGCTGCCGGCTGCGGGCGTCGGACCGACCGGGCCCGCCGTCCCCGACGACTTCGGCGACCTGCACGGGAAGCTGTTCCAGCACTTCCTCGACTCGGCCGCCTACCAGGAGCGCTTCCCGCAGTCGCCCGTCGTCTGCATCAGCGTCTCGACGAGCAAGACCTACCGCCGTACCGGAAACCAGCACCCGGTGCTCGGCGACGAGTACGAGCAGGACGCCTACTCGCTGACCGATGAGTACTTCGGGAAGATGGGCCTGCGGGCTCGATACTTCATGCCTCGCGGCAGCGTGGCACCGCTCGCGTTCTACTTCCGTGGCGACCTGCTGGGCGACTACTCGAACCTTCAGCTCATCAGCACGATCAGCACCATGGAGACGTTCCAGAAGATCTACCGTCCGGAGATCTACAACGCGAACTCGGCTGCCGCATCGGTCTACCGGGCGAGCCTGGACTCGCAGGACTACTCGCGGACCCAGATCTCGTATGACCGCGTCGAGCGCAGTCAGCTCGCGGTCACACAGGGCAAGTACACGGAGGAGCACTTCATCAAGCCCCACCGCGGCGTGCTGGACCACTGGGCCGCCAAGCGCCCCGCTCGAGTCGCATGACCAGCGGAGGCTCTTCGACCATGCAGACGCTCCTGCCCACCTCGATCGTCGGCAGCCTGCCGAAGCCGTCCTGGCTCGCACAGCCGGAGACGCTGTGGTCCCCGTGGAAGCTCGAGGGGGACGAACTGCTCGAGGGCAAGCGGGACGCGCTGCGCCTCGCCGTCCAGGAACAGACCCGCAACGGCATCGACATCATCAGCGACGGGGAGCAGACCCGCCAGCACTTCGTCACGACGTTCATCGAGCATCTCAGCGGAGTCGATTTCGAGCGGCGCGAGACCGTGCGCATCCGCGATCGCTACGACGCGAGCGTGCCGACCGTGGTCGGTGCGGTGCGGCGTGAGCGGCCTGTGTTCGTCGATGACGCGAAACTGCTGCGCGCGACCACCGATCGTCCGATCAAGTGGACCCTTCCCGGCCCGATGACGATGGTCGACACCCTCTACGACGCGCACTACAAGAGCCGCGAGAAGCTGGCATGGGAGTTCGCGACGATCCTCAACCAGGAGGCGAGAGAACTCGAGGCGGCCGGCGTCGACATCGTCCAGTTCGACGAGCCCGCGTTCAACGTCTTCCTCGACGAGGTGCGCGACTGGGGCATCGCGGCGCTAGAGCGGGCGACGGAGGGACTGCGCACGGAGACGGCCGTGCACATCTGCTACGGCTACGGGATCAAGGCGAACAACGACTGGAAGGCGACGCTCGGGTCGCAGTGGCGGCAGTACGAGGAGACGTTCCCGCTCCTGCAGCAGTCGGGCATCGACATCGTCTCGCTGGAATGCCAGCACTCCCATGTCCCGATGGAACTCATCGAGCTCCTGCGCGGCAAGAAGGTCATGCTCGGCGCCATCGACGTGGCGAGTGAGACGATCGAGACCCCGGAGGAAGTCGCAGACACCCTCCGCAGCGCGCTCGCGTTCGTCGATGCGGACAAGCTCCTCCCCAGCACGAACTGCGGCATGGCGCCGTTCGCCCGGAGCATCGCATCCGCGAAGCTGAGCGCGCTCAGCGCGGGCGCGGACCTCGTCCGCGAGGAGCTGGTCCGTTGAGCGCCATCGCGCAGATCGAGCCGCGTCAGCAGGGCTACTCCGCCTCGCTTTCGCCCGACGAGCTCAAATCGCTCTTCCGCGGGCACCCGGGCGGTGTCGCCGTCATCACCGCCGACGCCGGCGACGGGCCCGTCGCTCTGACGGCGACGTCGGTCTCATCGGTGAGCGCCGATCCCCCGCTGCTGATCTTCTCGATCTCGGCGCTGTCGTCGGCATCCGACGTGCTCGCGCGCGCCGAGACCGTCGTCGTGCACCTTCTGGACGCGCACGACATCGAAGTGGCGAAACTCGGTGCGAGCAGTGGCGTCGATCGCTTCGCCGAGACGCACCGCTGGTCGCGCCTGATCACCGGGGAGCCGGTCTACCACGATGTGCGCGCCTGGGTGCGCTGCGCAGTCGTCAATCGCATGGACACCGGAACGGCGTCCGTGATCGCGGCGCACGCGCTGCAGTCGCACATCGAGCGTGACGTCGACCCCGGAGTGGCCGGTGACGCGCTGGTCTACCACAACCGCACGTGGCACCGCCTGGGCGAGCACTCCCGCATCGAGCGCTGAAGCGCCCCCCGGCACCGCTCGCGATGAGCGGCTGCCGGGGGCGCTTCAGCGTCAGAGACTGACCTCTTGACAGATCCGGGTCAGAAGTCCCAGTCGTCGTCCTCGGTGGCCTCGGCCTTGCCGATGACGTACGACGAGCCCGAGCCCGAGAAGAAGTCGTGGTTCTCGTCGGCGTTCGGCGACAGGGCCGAGAGGATCGCCGGGTTCACGTTCGTCACGGTGGACGGGAACATCGCCTCGTAGCCGAGGTTCATCAGCGCCTTGTTCGCGTTGTAGTGCAGGAACTTCTTGACGTCCTCGGTCAGGCCGACGCCGTCGTAGAGGTCCTGCGTGTACTGCACCTCGTTGTCGTAGAGCTCGTACAGCAGCGAGAAGGTGTAGTCCTTCAGCTCGTCGCGACGCTCCTGGGTCTCCTGCTCGAGACCCTTCTGGTACTTGTAGCCGATGTAGTAGCCGTGCACTGCCTCATCGCGGATGATCAGGCGGATGAGGTCGGCCGTGTTCGTCAGCTTCGCCTTCGAAGACCAGTAGATCGGCAGGTAGAAGCCCGAGTAGAACAGGAACGACTCCAGCAGCGTGGAGGCGACCTTGCGCTTCAGCGGGTCGTCACCGCGGTAGTAGTCCAGGATGATCTGCGCCTTCTTCTGCAGATTCTGGTTCTCGGTCGACCAGCGGAACGCCTCATCGATCTCCTTCGTCGACGCGAGCGTCGAGAAGATCGAGGAGTAGCTCTTGGCGTGCACCGACTCCATGAACGCGATGTTGGTGTACACCGCCTCCTCGTGAGGAGTGATCGCGTCGGGGATCAGCGAGACGGCGCCGACGGTCCCCTGGATCGTGTCGAGCAGGGTGAGGCCTGTGAACACCCGCATGGTGAGCAGCTGCTCGTCGGGCGTCAGCGTGTTCCACGACTGCACGTCGTTCGACAGCGGCACCTTCTCGGGCAGCCAGAAGTTGCCGGTGAGGCGGTTCCAGACCTCGAGGTCCTTGTCGTCCTCGATGCGGTTCCAGTTGATCGCATCGACGTGACTGACCAGCTGAAGCTTCGGAGAGGGGGTCATTCTTGTTCCTTGTTCTTCTCGGACCGGACGATCACAGCATGCACGAGACGCACTCGGTCATGTCCGTGCCCTCGAGGGCCATCTGGCGCAGCCGGATGTAGTAGATCGTCTTGATGCCCTTGCGCCAGGCGTAGATCTGGGCCTTGTTGATGTCACGGGTGGTGGCGGTGTCCTTGAAGAACA
>JAITUD010000464.1 GCA_031286555.1 Microbacterium sp.
CCGGCCTTCTCGCTGGCCTTGTACAGCTCGATGGCGTGCGCGGTCTCGTTGGACCCGCCACCGGTGATGATCTTGGCGCGGCCCGCGGCGACGTCCTTGCCGACCTCGACCAGGCGGAGCTTCTCCGGGTCGGTCAGCGTCGACGTCTCGCCGGTGGTGCCGGTGACGACGATGCCGTCGGCACCGTCCGAGATCACGCGGTCCATGTGCTTCTCGACGGAGGGCCAATCGACCTCGCCGTCGGCCGTCATCGGAGTGATGAGGGCGACGAGCACCTGTCCGAAGGGGTTGCCCGTGTGCGTCATGCTTCCCAGCGTATAGGTTCGGGATGCCGCGTTGCGCGCCTGATCCGTCAGACCCGCCCTCGGCGGGCGGCGCGCGCGGTCAGCGAGCGCGGCAGCACGCCGGTGAGGGCGACGACCGCCTTGTACCGCAGGGACGGGATCGACACGGCCCTGCCGCGAGCGGCGTCGCGCAGTCCTTCGCGGACGACGTCCTCGGCATCCAGCCAGGCGATCCCCGGGAGGCCCTCCTCACCGCGGGCGAGGCCCATCCGCTCGTGGAAGGTGGTGTGCGTGAATCCGGGGCACACCGCAGTGACGGTCACACCGTCGCGCGCATACTCCGCGTTCGCCCAGCGGCTGAACCCGATCAGCCAGGCCTTGCACGCGGAGTACGTCGAGCGGGAGATGAACCCGGCGACGGATGCCACGTTGATGATGCGTCCACCGCGGCCGCGCATCGTCCGCAGGGCGGCATGCATCAGCCGCATGGCCGCCTCGACGTGGACACGCAGGTGGCGCACCTCCGCGTCGATGTCGTTGTCGGCGAACTGCAGCGGCAGTCCGAACCCGGCGTTGTTCACGAGCAGGTCGACCGGGTTCCCGGCATCCCTCAGCCGCGCGGCGACGATCTCGACGTCGGCCTCGACCGACAGGTCGGCGGCGATCACGTCGGCCGAGACGCCGTACGCGTCGCGCAGCTCGGCGGCCAGCGCCTCCAGTGCATCCACGCCACGGGCGACGAGGATCAGGTCGGCGCCGCGCGCCGCGAGCTGCCGCGCGAACTCTGCACCGAGCCCGGCGCTCGCACCGGTGATGAGTGCGGTGGGCATCAGCGCTCGTACCTCAGGAAGCGGTAGCGGATGCCGGTGCGCGAGGTCTGCCACTCGCTCTCGGAGACCAGCCGCCAGCCGGCCTTGGACGGAGCGTAGGCGTCTCCGGCGACGTCGAGATCGAGCTCGGTGACCTCGAGCCGGTCGGCGTCGGCGATCACCTGGGCGAAGATCTCGGCGCCGCCGATGACCCACACCTTCTCGAGGCCGCGCGCGGCGTCCTGCACACTCGCCGCGCGGCGCGCGCCCTCGGCCGTCCAGTCCTGCTGCCGGGTGATGACGACGTTCTCGCGCCCGGGCAGCGGGCGGAACCGCTCAGGAAGGGAGTCCCAGGTCTTGCGTCCCATGATCACGGGTGCGCCGAGGGTGATCTCCTTGAAGTGCGCCATGTCCTCCGGCACGTGCCAGGGCATGCCGCCGGAGGCGCCGATCACGCCGCCGTGCGCCTCGGCCCAGATCAGGCCCACCCAGGTCATACCGCCACCGCCGCCTTGATCGAGGGGTGGTGCTGGTAGCCCTCGACGACGAAGTCGTCGTAGGTGTAGTCGATGATCGACTCCGGCTTCCGCGTGATGCGAAGCGTCGGATACGGGTACGGCTCGCGGGTGAGCTGCTCGCGCACCTGGTCGACGTGATTGTCGTAGATGTGGCAGTCGCCGCCGGTCCAGACGAAGTCGCCCGGCTCGAGGCCGGTCTGCTGCGCGACCATCATCGTCAGCAGCGCGTAGGACGCGATGTTGAACGGGACCCCGAGGAAGAGGTCGGCGCTGCGCTGATAGAGCTGGCAGGACAGCCTGCCGTCGGCGACGTAGAACTGGAACATCGCGTGGCAGGGCGCGAGCGCCATGTCGGGGATGTCGGCCGGGTTCCAGGCCGAGACGATGAGCCGGCGCGAGTCGGGAGTGGCTCTGATCTGTTCGATCACCTGGGCGAGCTGATCGATGTGACCGCCGTCGGGCGTGGGCCAGGAGCGCCACTGCACGCCGTACACCGGGCCCAGGTCGCCGGAGGCATCGGCCCACTCGTCCCAGATCGTGACGCCGTTGTCCTGCAGCCAGCGCACGTTCGAATCGCCGCGCAGGAACCAGAGCAGCTCGTAGGCGATCGACTTGAAGTGCACGCGCTTGGTCGTGATGAGGGGGAAGCCCTGGGCGAGGTCGAACCGGATCTGGCGGCCGAACACACTGGTCGTGCCGGTGCCGGTGCGATCGTCCTTGTGGGTTCCGTTCGCGAGGACGTCGCGGAGCAGATCTTCGTACGGCGTGGGAACGGTCATGACAGACACGATACCGGCGGGGCACCGACACCGGCCCGTCATCGTGCGACACATCCGGCCCACTCCCCCGGAGCCGGCCGTACCCTCGGAGGATGACCCCGCTCGCTGCCCTCGCCGCCGTCGGCGTGCTCGTCGTCCTCGCCGTGGTGGCGGGGCTGGTGTGGCGCGCGCGAGACGGCCGCCGCCGCGCCGGCCGTGGCGAGACGGTGGATGCCGCGGATGCCGGCGCGCTGGGCTCGCGCGCCACCCTCGTGCAGTTCAGCACCGAGATGTGCGCGCGCTGCCCGCAGGTGCGCCGGATGCTGGGCCAGGTCGCCGCCGATCACGAGGGCGTGCTGCACGCCGATGTCGACCTGACGCACCGCACCGACCTGGCCACGAAGTACCGCGTGCTGCAGACTCCGACCACGTTCCTGGTGGACGGGGACGGCACCGTGCGCGCCCGGTTCAACGGCGT
>JAITUD010000487.1 GCA_031286555.1 Microbacterium sp.
CGCGGACGCTGGCCGCTGCGGGAGTTCCGGTTCGGGTCGGACTTCATCGGCTCGCTGGCCAAGCTCGACGAGAACCAGCTGAGCAAGGCCGTGCGCGCCTGCGTCGACGCGATCACCGGCCGCGACCGCGAGATCCCCGCCCGCGACCTGCACCGCCTGCGCACCGGCGAGGGCGGCGACGACGCCTACGTCGTGCGTGCGGATGGCGCGAAGTGTTTTCGCTCCGCGATCGAGCAGAACACTCCGGGCGCGCGGCGCCTGCACTATTGGGAGCTGCCCGGTGACCTGATCGAGCTCAGCCGCATCGTCACCCACGACGACACGAGGCCGTAGCGCACGTTCCGGCCCAGTTGCTCGGGTTATGAGCGAGCGGAGCGAGACGAAGGACGCTCGCCCAGGGACGCCCTTCGTCGCGCTCGTTCCTCGCTCGCTCAGGGTCCGGGGAAGAAATCAGGGCACAGGAAAGCCAGCCACCGCATCCTGAGCGAGGAGCGCCAGCGACGAGCGCCGTGCTGAGCGAGCGCCAGCGAGACGAAGTGACGAAGGACGCCCTTCGTCTCGCTCGTTCCTCGCTCGCTCAGGGGCCGGGGAAGCAGAGCCACCACGCGGGTCGTTGAGCAGAGCGACGAAGGAGCGAAGACGAAACGTCGTGAGGTGCCATACGGAAGTGCGAGTTCGCTCAACGACCGGGGGAATGTCCGTACCCGGTGCGAGACTGACGGGATGAGGCTCGAGGAGCTCACTGAAACCGTCGACGAGGTCGCGGCGACGCCGTCGCGGCTGCAGAAGATCGATGCGCTCGCGCGGCTGCTGCAGCGCGCCGATCCGGCCGAGCTGCCGGTGCTGACCGGCCTGCTCCTCGCGTCGCCACGGCAGGGAAGGCTGGGCGTCGGATGGCGCGGGCTCTCCGCGCTCCACGTCGATCACGCCGAAGCATCCGCCCTCTCCATAGCCGACGTCGACGACGCCCTCGATGCGCTCGCGCACGCCTCCGGCACCGGATCGGCGGCGCAGCGCACCGCGCTGCTCGAAGGCCTCGCCTCGCGCGCAACCCCTGGGGAGTGGGATTTCCTCGCCCGCGCGATGCTCGGCGAGCTGCGCACCGGAGCGCTCAGCGGCGTGCTGCTTGACGCGATCGCGCGCGCGGCCGACCGTCCGGCGGCATCTGTCCGCCGCGCGGCCATGCTCTCCGGCGACCTCGGTGAGACTGCCGTGATCGCGCTGACCGGCACGGCGGAAGACCTCGACGCCGTCGGGCTACAGGTCGGCCGGCCCGTGCTGCCGATGCTCGCCGCCACCGCCGCGACGCCCACTGCGGCGCTGGAGGTCACCGGCCGCGCGTCAGTGGAGTACAAGCTCGACGGCGCGCGCATCCAGGTGCACCGGCACGGCGACGAGGTCGGCGTCTACACCCGCAGCCTCGCCGACATCACGCACCGCGTGCCCGAGATCGTCGAGATCGTACGCGGGCTGCCCACGCACGACATCATCCTCGACGGCGAGACGCTCTCGCTCGACGAGGACGGCGGGCCGCGCCCGTTCCAGCAGACCATGTCGCGGTTCGGCGCGGACGTCTCCCGCGACCTCGTCCTGCGGCCGTGGTTCTTCGACATCCTGCATGTCGACGGCCGCGACCTCATCGACGAGCCGCTCTCCACGCGGCTCGAAGAACTCGAGAGGGTCGCCGGCGACTGGCGGATGCCCGGCATCGTCACCGACGACCCGGATGCTGCGGAAGAACTGTCCCGTGAGGCCCTTGCAGCCGGTCACGAGGGGGTGCTCGTCAAGGCGATCGACGCTCCCTACGCGGCCGGGCGGCGTGGGAAGTCGTGGGTCAAGGTGAAGCCCGTGCTGACCTACGACCTGGTCGTGCTCGCCGCGGAATGGGGATCGGGGCGGCGACGCGGCTGGCTGTCGAATCTGCACCTCGGCGCGCTCGATCCGGGCGGCGAGTTCGGCGAACCCGGCGGCTTCATCATGGTCGGGAAGACCTTCAAGGGACTCACCGACGAGCTGCTGAAGTGGCAGACCGAGACCTTCCCCGAGTACGAGACCGAGCGGAGCGCGTACGCCGTGCACCTGCGACCGGCGCTGGTCGTCGAGATCGCGATCGACGGCGTGCAGAACTCGCCGCGCTATCCCGGCGGCATCGCCCTGCGGTTCGCGCGAGTGAAGGGGTACCGGCCCGACAAGAGTCCATCCGAGGCGGACACGATTCAGACGCTGCGGAGGCTGTTGCGGGGCTGAGGTCCTCGGGCGACTGCAGGCGTTTCGCCACTTCGTCTCGCTACGCTCGCTCAGTACAGCGCTCGCTCGTCCCTCGCTCGCTCAACGACCGGGGCGGAACATTCAGCCCCGCGCAGCGGCGGCGAGCGCGGCCACCCGCGCCGTCGCCTGCCCGCGCTTCCAGCACAGCACCCAGCGCACCGGAGGAGAGCCCTCCGCGAAGGGCACCATCACCAGGCTCGGGCGCGCGAAGAAGTCGCCAGCGTGGGCGGCCAGCGGCACCACTCCCTCACCAGCCGCGATCACTGTCAGCAGGTCGAGGAAGGTCGGCGCGGTGCGATCCGGATCGGGCCGATAGGGCGCGGCCCGACGCCCGGCACGGAACACGGTCTCCCCCGCCAGGTCCTCGACCGACACCGTCTTCCGCGCGGCCAGCGGATGCTCCCGCCCGACCGCCAGCACCACCGGCTCGGAGTACACCAGTGGCCCCTCCTGGAGACCGTCCTCGTCCACCGGCCCGTTCGTCACCGTCACGTCGACCTCGCCCGCCCGCAGCAGGTCGAGCGGATCGGAGAACCCGGCCTCGCGGAACACCAGCTCGACCCCCGGATTCGCGGCGCGGAACCTGTCGAACACCGGCGCGGCAAGCTCGGCGATCGCCGGCGCCTCCAGTCCGATGCGCAGCGTGCCGACCACTCCGCGCCCGGCGGCGATCGCCGCCGTGATCCCGCGCTGGATGCGATCGTGCCCGGCCCGCACGTCCGCGTACAGCGCAGCGCCGACCGGAGACAGTTCCACCCGGCGGCTGGTGCGATCGAACAGGGTCACGCCGAACCGGCGCTCGAGGCTCGCGATCGTCTGACTCACCCTCGACGGCGAGATCAGCAGCCGCTCGCCCGTGCGGCCGAAATGCAGCTCCTCGGCGAGCGTGAGGAAGATCTCGATCTCGCGGCGTTCCATGCGCTCTATGTTAACGATCCATCCGCGTTCTGTCCTTGTTCGACTGTTTCCCCGCGCCGACGATGGATACATGACCGATTACCTGAACGCAACGGATGCCGAGTACGACACGGCCCGCACCGGCTACAACCTCGCCGTCGAGCACCACCCCGCCGCCATCGCCGTCGCCCGCACCGCCGACGACGTCGTGCACGCCGTGCGGGAGGCCCGCACCCGCGGACTCGGCGTCGCCGTGCTCGCCACCGGGCACGGACCGTCCCGCCCCGCCGACGGTCAGCTGCTCATCAACACCTCCGCCATGAAGGGCATCACGATCGACCCGGCGATGCGCTGGGCGCGCGTGGAGGCCGGCGTCCGCGGTGGCGAACTCGTGCAGGCCGCCGCGATCCACGGCCTCGCCCCGCTCTCGGGCTCCTCCCCCGAGGTCGGCGTCGTCTCGTACCACCTCGGCGGCGGGCTCAGCCTGCTCGGCCGCAGCCTCGGCTGGGCCGTCGACCACGTTCGCGCGATCGAGGTCGTCACCGCCGACGGCGCGCTGCGCCGCACCACACCCGACACCGAGCCCGACCTGTTCTGGGCGCTCCGGGGCGGCGGCAAGTGCACCCTCGGCGTCGTGACCGCGCTCGAGATCGACCTGCATCCGATCGCCCGCCTCTACGGCGGCGGCATGCACTTCGCGGCCGACCGCGTCGAAGAGGCGCTCACGCTCTGGGCCGACTGGACGCGCACAGTCCCTGAGCAGATGGCCTCCTCCGCCCTGCTCATCCGGATGCCCGACATCCCGTTCCTGCCCGAGCCGCTGCGCGGCCGGTACGTCATGCACCTGCGCATCGTCTTCACCGGCTCCGCCGAGGACGGCGAGCGGCTCATCGCGCCGTTCCGCGCGCTCGGCCCCGTCACCGACACGGTGACCGAGATGCCGTACTCGGCCGTCGGCACGATCCACGCCGAGCCGACCACGCCGGTCGCCTTCCACGCGCGCAATCGGATGCTGCGGACACTCGACGCGGATGCCGTGCAGGCACTGCTCCAGCACGCCGGGGCGGATGCCGACGCACCGTTCCTGCTCGAGCTGCGGCACACCGGCGGGGCGCTGTCCCGGCCTGCCGAACGGGCCAGCGCGCTCCGCCGACGCGACGGGGAGTTCGTGCTCTACGCCGGCGGTGCCGCAGAGGCGGATGCCGCGCCGGCGCTGCAGGCGCGGCTCGCGGAACTGCTCGCCGCCGTGGAGCCCTGGGCCACCGGAGGGGTGGCGGTGAACTTCCTGTCCGGGCCGGACGTCACGGCTGAGGAGCTCTCCAGCGGATACCTGCCCGAGGACCTCGTGCGGCTCGCGCGGATCAAGCGGGAGTACGACCCGGAGAACATGTTCCGGACGCACCACGGGTTGGCGTGACGCCGGCCGGGTCCTGAGCGAGGAGCGCCAGCGACGAGACGAAGGACGCACACACGGGGGCCACGCCCTTCGTCTCGCGCGTCCCTCGCTCGCGCAGGACCCGCGGACGCGGAAGGCCCGCTCCCCGCAGCCTGC
>JAITUD010000054.1 GCA_031286555.1 Microbacterium sp.
GTGAACGTCTGCTCCGGCGGGATGCCGAGGAAGTTGTACACGTAGTTCAGCTTGTTGTCCTTGATGAACAGCGCGTGGCCGCCGAAGCGGGAGCCGTGCGCGAACAGCACGCCCTCGGCGCCCTCCTCGAGCACGACATCGGCGATGATCTTATAGGACCGGCCGCGGACGTTCACCGCGACGCTCTCTGCCACCGCCGTGGTGTCGGGGTAGTAGATGTAGCGGGTGCGGGCCGGCTCAGCCTGCGGGCGCTCGACCGTGAGCTGGTCGCGTGCGGACCGGTCGTCCAGAGGCAGGGCGTTGTTGCGCTCGGCCTCCGAGAACCACAGGTCGATGAGCTCCTTCAGCTTCTCAGGGTGCTCGGCGGCGAGGTCCTTCGACTCCGACCGGTCGGTCTCCACGTGGTAGAGCTCCCAGCGATCTTCGTCGAACTTTCCGTGGCCGGTCAGCGGCGCGTGGATGGCTGCGGCCTTCCAACCGTCCTTCCAGATGCCGCGGGTGCCGAGCATGGTGTAGTACTGCACCTTCTTCTCGGTCTGCCCGTCGGGTGCTGCGTCGAAGGAGTACTTCATCGAGACGCCGTCCAGGGGGCGCTGCTCGATCCCACGGAACGTCGTCGGCATCTCGATGCCGGCGACGTCGAGCACCGTCGCGACGATGTCGGTGGAGTGGTGGTACTGGTGCCGGATCTCGCCCTTGGCCTTGATGCCGGCCGGCCAGTGGATGATCATCGGGTCGCAGGTGCCGCCCGAGAACTGCGAGTAGCGCTTGAACATCTGGAACGGGGTCGAGAACGCCGTCGCCCACCCGGTCGGGTAGTGGTTGTACGTCTCGGGGCCGCCCAGCACGCCGATCTTGTCGAGGTTCTCCTTCAGGTCGTCCGGGAACCCGTTGAAGAACTTGTTCTCGTTGACCGAGCCGTCGGGGGAGCCCTCACCGGAGGCGCCGTTGTCGGCGCAGTAGAAGATCAGCGTGTTCTCGAGCTGCCCGGAGTCCTCCAGGTAGTCGATGATGCGGCCGATCTGCGCGTCGGTGTACTCGCTGAAGCCGGCGAACACCTCGGCCATGCGGGCGAAGAGGCGCTTCTCGTCGGCGGACAGCGTGTCCCACGGCTTCACGTAATCCGCTTCGTTGGCCTGGTCCTCAGGCATCGGGTTGATCGGCGTCAGCGCCGTGTCGGCGGGCAGGATGCCGCGCTCGATCATGCGCCCGAGCACCCACTCGCGGTAGGCGTCGTAGCCGTCGTCGAAGGCGCCCTTGTACTTGTCGATGTAATCCTTGGGGGCGTGGTGCGGAGCGTGGTTCGCACCGGGGCAGAACCAGGTGTACCAGGGCTTGGAGGGGTTCGACGCGTTCTGATCACGGATCAGGCGGATGGTCTGATCCGCGAGGTCCTTGGAGAGGTGGTAGCCGTCCTCCGGGGCGTACGGGGGCTCGATGAAATGGTTGTCCTCGACGAGGTCGGGGTACCAGTTGTTCGTCTCGCCGCCGAGGAAGCCGTAGAAGCGGTCGAAGCCCTGCGCGAGCGGCCACTGCTCCTTGCTGCCGCCGGTGGAGATGTCCTCCTCGGGCACGTTGTGGTTCTTCCCGACCCAGAACGTGGAGTAGCCGTTCTTCTGCAGCACCTGGCCGACGGTGGCGCAGTCCTCAGGGATGTGGCCCGAGTAGCCGGGGAAGCCGTTCGTGGCCTCCATGATCGACCCCATGCCGACGGCATTGTGGTTGCGTCCAGTGAGGAACGTCGACCGCGTCGGCGAGCAGAGGGCAGTGGTGTGCCACTGCGTGTAGGTCAGGCCGTTCGCGGCGAGGCGATCGAGAGTCGGCATGTTGATGCGGCCGCCGTACGGCGACCACGATGCCATCCCGGTGTCGTCATACAGGATGACGAGGATGTTGGGCGCGCCCTCCTGAGCGCGGGTGGGCTCGTACGGGCCCCAGTCCGCGACGGAGTCGCGGACGTCGAGGGCGATCTTGCCCTGGAATTCCTTGGTCATGGTGCTCCCTTCACCGCGGACGCCGTGAGCGAGCATCCGACGGTGACAACGCTATCGACCAGCGAATGCCAGGGGATAGACCCTCATCCAGGTGGGGTGACGGATGCGCGCCCAGTGCCCTTGAGGTTTAGCCTCGGTAGGGGATGCCGGGCTGTGCGTCCGCCCCGGGAGAAAGGGAATCGCGATGAGCAACCTCGACCACTACCGCGCTCTGGCCGCGCTGCCGCTGGACGGCGGTTATCCGACTGCCGACGAGCAGGCGCTGCTCGACGACGAACTGTACTTCCAGCGCGCATGCCAGGCGTACCTGTGGTCGTTGCCGGCGATCAACATGTACGCGATGAAGGCCGGGCTGGGCCGCACGTTCGGTGAGGGCTACAACGTACTCAGCGTCTTCCAGAAGCGTCTGAAGCCGAACACCGTCATCACCACGCCGAACTCCGACGTCATCTACGCGCTCGCCTTCGCCGACCTGTCGCAGACCGGCCCGCTGGTGATCGATGCACCGAAGGGGCTGCAGGCCCTGCTCGACGACTTCTGGCACCGTCCGCTCGAGGGCCCCACCGTCGGTGACTACACGTTCCGCGGCGACATCGGTCTGCCCGGCCCGGACCGCGGTGAGGGCGGCAAGTACCTCATCGTGCCGGAGGGGTACGAGGGTGAGCTCGACACCGACGGCTACTACGTCTACACGAGCCGCACCAACGGGGTCTTCATCTTCGCCCGCGGCTTCTTCACCGACCCGTCCGATCTCTCGGGTGCGGTGGCCGCGGTCGAGGGCATCGTCGTGCGCCCGCTGAACGGCGAGGCGAAGCCGATGCAGTACGTGCCGGCATCCGACGTCGACTCGAACGCCCTGTTCGCGGCGGACGGCGCGTACTTCGACATGCTGAACGAGTTCGTGCAGAGCGAGCGGAACGACCAGGTCGACCCGTACATGCACGGCGTGCTCGACGCCCTCGGCATCCGCAAGGGTGCAGAATTCGCCCCCAGCGCGCACCAGCGTGACCTGCTCGACCTCGCCGCGCAGACCGCGTGGCGGATGGCGAAGAACGTCGCCGGCAACTTCGACCGCGAGTCCAAGACGCTGTGGTGGGCGGACCGGCACTGGGTCGCGCACGTGAAGACCGAGCAGGACGACTTCATGCACACCCTCCTCGACGAGGAGTGGCGCGACCGCACCACCGGATACACCGACATCGACGCCAAGGCGCACATGTACGTGAACCACTACTCGGTCTCGAGCGGCATGATGTCGTCGATCCCGGGCAAGGGCGCGAAGTACGCCAACGCCTACAAGGACGACGCGGGCGAGTTCCTGCGCGGCGAGCACACCTACCGGATCGACCTGCCCGCGAACCCGCCGGCGAACCTGTTCTGGTCGGTCGCACTGTACGACGCGGTCACCGCGTCGGGAATGGATGCACCGGGCCAGGACTACCCGTCGCTGAACTCGGGCAACGATCTGGAGCAGAACGACGACGGCTCGTTCACGCTGTGGATCGGTCCGGAGCAGCCCGCGGGCAAGCGCAACTGGCTGAAGACGGTCCCCGGCAAGGGCTGGTTCGCGATCATCCGCTGGTACGGCCCGACGCAGGACTTCTTCGACCGCAAGTACACGCCGGGCGACTTCGTCCGCGTCGACTGACAGAAGACGAGAAACGGGGCGGATGCTGCAGCATCCGCCCCGTTTCTCGTACTGTGACTCAGTCGCGCGCCATCGCGGCGGCGAGGTGCGACTCGAGGTCGATGTAGGTGTCGTCCGCGATGTCGAACACCACCCGCTCGATCTTTCCGCCGGTGAAGTCGAACCCGTGGCCGTACAGCGACGACACCGGGTCGGCGCTGTCCCGACCGATGGTGAGCCCCTCGCCGCAGAGCGAGAAGTGTCCGAGCACGGTGCGGATCTGCGCCTCGCCGACCTGCTGATCGTCGATGTACAGCTTCACCGGGCCCTTGGGCTCGCGGTACTGACCGGTGCCCTCCTTGGTGAACTCCACTCCGATGATGTGCTTGCCCGACGTGGGCACCGGAGCGGACACGTGATCCTCCGGAGGGATGCCGAGGAAGTTGTACACGTAGTGCACCTGACCGTCCTTGACCACGAGCGCGTGCCCGCCGAACCGCGAGCCGTGCGCGAAGATCACGCCCTCGGTGTCGGCGGTGAACTCCACCTCGGCGGCGATCTTGTACGAGCCGCCGTGCACGTTCGCCGCGGACCGCTCCGGGATCTCGCTGGTGCCCGGGTAGTAGATGAACTGCCCGGACGGCGGGGCCGGCTGGTGGAACTCCATCGACACGAAGGTCTCGAAGTCCTTCGGGTTGCCGATGATCTGCAGGTCGTTCAGAGGCAGCACGTCGTTGCGCTCCGCCTCCGACATCCACAGCTTCTTCAGCTCCTCGAGCTTCTCCGGGTTGTCCGCGGCCAAGTCGTGCGCCTCGGACCGGTCGACATCGGTGTGGAACAGCTGCCACTGGTCCTTGTCGAAGTTGCTGATGCCGCTCACCGGGCCGTGCACGGTGACCGCCTTCCAGCCGTCCTGCCAGATGCCGCGGTTGCCGAACATCTCGTAGTACTGGTTCGGCTTCTGCGTGGGGCCGTCGGCCTCGAAGCTGTACTTCATCGAGACGCCGTCGAGCGGGCGCTGCTTCACGCCGTTGTACTCCTCGGGCATCTCCACGCCGCACACGTCGAGGATCGTCGCGACGATATCGGTGGAGTGGTGGTACTGGCTGCGCACCTCGCCCCTGGCCTTGATGCCCGCCGGCCACGAGATCACCAGCGGGTCGCAGACCCCGCCCTGGTACACGTAGCGCTTGAACATCCGGTACGGGGTCGAGAACGCCGCGGCCCATCCGGTGGGGTAGTGGTTGTAGGTGTCCGGCGATCCGAGCTTGTCGACCAGGCGCAGGTTGTCCTCGAGGGAGTCGGGGTAGCCGCCGAAGATCTTGCCTTCGTTGACCGAACCGTTCGGCGACCCCTCACCGGAGGCGCCGTTGTCAGCCGCGTAGATCACCAGGGTGTTCTCCAGCTGACCCGATTCCTCGAGGTAGTCGATGATGCGGCCGACCTGCGAGTCGGTGTACTCGCTGAACCCGGCGTACACCTCGGCCATGCGGCTGAACATGCTCTTCTGCTCATCGCTCAGCGTGTCCCACGGGAGCACCTCGTCGGTCTGAGAGAAGGTGCCGTCCGGCATCGGGTTCAGCTCGGTGAGCTCGGTGTCGGCCGGCAGGATGCCGCGCTCGATCATCCGCGGCAGCACCCACTCCCGGTACGCCTCGTAGCCGTCGTCGAACTTGCCCTTGTACTTGTCGATGTACTCCTGCGGAGCGTGGTGCGGGGCGTGATTCGCGCCGGGGCAGAACCACAGGTACCAGGGGCGGTCCGGCTCGGTCTGCTTGACGTCGCGGATCATCTTCAGCGCCTGGTCCGCGAGGTCCTTCGACAGGTGATATCCGTCCTCGGGCAGGTAGGGCTGGTCGATGTAGTGGTTGTCCTCGGCGAGCGAGGGATACCAGTTGTTGGTCTCGCCGCCGATGAAGCCGTAGAACCGGTCATAGCCCTGTGCGAGCGGCCAGTTCTTCTTGTTCGCGCCCGCGGTCCACTCGTCGATCGGCACGTTGTGGTTCTTGCCGACCCAGAACGTCGACCATCCCGCATCCCGCAGGATGTTCGCCATCGTGGCGTTCGTCGGCGGGATGTGCGAGTTGTATCCCGGGAAGCCGGTGGACGACTCCGAGATCGACGCGAAGCCGTTCGCGTGGTGGTTGCGTCCGGTGAGGAACGTCGAGCGGGTCGGCGAGCACAGCGCGGTGGTGTGCCACTGCGAGTAGGTCAGGCCGTTCGCGGCCAGCTTGTCCATCGTGGGCATGCTGATCCGGCCGCCGTACGGCGACCACGCCGCCGTGCCGGTGTCGTCGTAGAGAACGACCAGCACGTTCGGCGAGCCCTTCGGCGCCTGGTCGGACAGGAAGGCGGGCCAGTCGCCCTCCGAGTCCCTGACGTCGAGCTCGATCTTTCCCTGGAATTCCCGTGCCATGATGCTCCCTCACTCCGGCCGTCGTTCTCCCTTGATCGAGAACATAGCGACTGGCCCGGCCGGGCGGAAGGGGGTGGGAGGGGTGTTCACCCGGGCGGGATGAAGCGGTTCAGCCCTTCAGCTGGTCGCGGATCGCCTGCTTGTGCACCGGCGTCGGCTGCACGACGTGCTCGGCGTACTCCGGATGCTTCGGCAGCCAGGCAACCACGTAGGGGCAGACCGGTACGATCGCGGCGCCCGAAGCGACCACGTCGTCCACGACGGCCCGCACCAGCACCGAGGCCAAGCCCTTGCCGCTGTACTCCTCCGACACGCCCGTGTGGAACAGCACCCGCTGGGTGCCGCCCTCGGCGGCGACGTCCACGTAGGACTCCTCGCCGATCTCCTTGTCGCCGGCGCCGTCCTCACCGAGGTCGAGCAGCACGTAGCGGGACTCCTCCGGGCGGTCCTGCACGGTGTAGCGGTCGTTCGTCATGATCCTGATCCTCTACTGTCGCGGCTTCAGCCGGATGATGGGCATGGGCGGTGCGGGCAGCGGAGCCCGCTGCCCGGGCGGGAACTCGCCGAACAGTGCCGGCTTGCCGGCATCCGCGGCATCCACCGGCTCGAAGCCGAGCTCGGCCTGGTACCGGCGTCGGAACTCGACGATCTCGTCGTGACTGCGGCCGACGAAGTTCCACCACATCACGATCTGCTCGCCCAGCGGCACGCCGCCGAGCAGGATGATGCGGGCGCCCTCGGCGCCGGCCGTGACGTGCATGGTGTCGGACCCGGTCGGCAGGTAGCCCAGCTCGCGGTGCGCGACGGCGGTGCCGTTCACCTCGAAGCCGCCGGTCTCGGCGAGCAGAGCGTGCTCGAAGTCCGTGCGCACGGTCAGAGTCACGGACGCGCCCGGCTCGAGGATGAGCTCGGCGCCGAGCAGATCGGGTGTGCGTGTGTCGACCGGAGAGGTCGAGCCCAGCAGCGATCCGATGAATACCCGTGCGGTCATCCCCGGCGCGGCCACCGCCTCCGGCGCGTAGTGGTCGAAGTGGTTCTGCGAGAACCGGGTGCGCTCCGGCAGCGCGTACCAGAGCTGCACGCCGTGCAGCGTGTGCGTCTCGGGGGTGCTGATCTCGGAGTGCGTGATGCCGCTGCCGGCGATCATCAGGTTCAGTTCGCCCGGCCTCACGGCGGCGGCGTTGCCGCCGGAGTCCAGATGGTCGATCTCACCGGTGAACAGCCAGCTCACCGTCGCCAGTCCGGTGTGCGGATGCCGCGGCACCTCCATGCCCCCGGACACGGCGACGTCATCGGGCCCGTAGTGGTCGAGGAAGCACCAGGCTCCGACGAGCGAGCGCTGCTTCTGCGGCAGCGTGCGGTACACGGTCATCGCCCGCGGCCCGCCGAGCGGCACTTCGCGGGGCTCCAGCACCTCGACTCCGGTGCAGGGCTGCCCCGGCTCGAGCACTTCGACCTGCGGATCCTTCTCGAGGTCGCTCACTTCAGCACCTTGCCCTCCGCATCGCGCGGCCGCACCGGGTGCTCGCTGAGGATCGAGATCCGGTTGAAGACGTTGATCGTCACGGCCACCCATTCCGCCGCGGCGAACGCGTCATCGCCGAGCACCCCGCGGGACGCCGCCAGATCCGCCGCGTCCTCCTCGCTCAGCGGCATCCTGGTCGCAGCCTCGGCGACGGCCAGCACCGCCTTCTCACGCTCGGTGTACAGCGCCGATTCGCGCCAGGCCGGGAGCAGGTCGAGCTTCTGCTGCGGGATGCCCGCGTTGCGGGACTCGCGCGAGTGCACGTCCAGGCAGAACACGCAGGCGTTCAGCTGGGAGGCCCGCAGCTTGATGAACTCCACCTCGGTCATCGCGAGACCAGCATCCGCCGCGACGCGCGCGACGGTGTCGGAGTAGGCTCCGACGGCCTTCCACGCCTCGGGAGCGGCCTTGTCCAGATAGGGGCGTGTCATCTTCTCTCCTTCTCCAGGTCAGACGTCGGATGCCAGGCGGAAGCCGACGTGCGACATCCCGGTGTCCTCGGCCTGCGGCGATCGCGCCGCCGGCCGGAAGCGCAGGCAGTAGTCCGGCGAGCACAGGAACGACCCGCCCTTGAGCACCCGGCGCGGGATCTGCTCGCCCTCGCGAGCGCTCGCCGCAGCGAGCAGGTTGGTCCGCTTGCCGGCATCCACCGGCTTGTCGGTCGGCACGATGTGACGGGGGGCGTAGAAGTCGGTGGTCCACTCCCAGGTGTTGCCGATCATGTCGAACAGGCCGTAGCCGTTCTCGGGGTATGAGCCGACCGGCGCGGTGCCGCCGACGCCGCGGTTGTCGTACGGGAAGCGGCCCAGCCACGAGTTCGCCAGCGCCCGGCCGCCCGGGTACGGGTCCTCGCCCCAGGCGAAGCGGGAGCCGTCCACGCCGCCGCGGGCGGCGTACTCGTGCTCGGCCTCGGTGGGCAGGCGCCGGCCGGCCCACTCGGCGTAGGCCGTGGCGTCCTCGAACGCGACGTGCACGACCGGATGGTCCATCCGGTCTTCGATGCCCGAGTCGGGGCCGAACGGTGCACGCCAGTGCGCGCCCGGCTCCCAGCGCCACCAGTTGCGCCAGTCGCGCAGGTCGGTCGGGCCGGGCGTCGGGGTGAAGACCATCGCGCCGGGCGCGAGATCCTCCTCGGCGACGCCGGGGTACAGTGCAGGGTCCATCGGCCGCTCGGCGACCGTCACATAGCCGGTGTCCTCCACGAACCGCGCGTAGTCGGCGTTCGTGACCGCGTACCTGTCGATGCGGAACGACTCCACCCGGCGCTCGTGCACGGGCTGCTCATCCGGATAGAACTCCGTGGAGCCCATCCGGAAGGTGCCGCCGGGGATGAGAACCGTCTCGCGCGAATCGTCCGCCATGGCTCCCACCGTAATGCTCGCAGCGGATGCCGGGCGCTGGCATGATGCAGGAATGGACGAGAAGACCTGGCGGCAGTACACCGGACCGGTGCTGCTGATCGCGTCCATCGCGTTCCTGCTGGCGTACTCCTGGCGGGTGGTCACCGATGCGGACGGCATCGTCGTGGTCATCGCCAACGTGGTGATCGTCGTCACCTGGATCCTGTTCATCGTCGACTACCTGGTGCGCTTCTTCCTCGCGGAGCGGAAGTGGAAGTGGTTCCGCACCCACCTCGGCGACCTCGCGATCACGATCCTGCCCGTGCTGCGCCTGGTGCGCCTCGGTCGGGTGTTCACCCGTCTGCCCGGGATGCGTCGCACCAAAGCGGCCGCGCTGCGCACCCGCATCCTGGTCTACGGCATCGCCGCCGCCGCCATCCTCATCCTCATCGCCTCATTGCAGGTGCTCGACGTCGAGCGGAACGCGCCGCACGCCACGATCGTGAGCTTCGGCGACGCGATCTGGTGGGCGTGCGTGACCGCGACGACCACGGGTTTCGGCGACTTCACTCCGGTCACCGTGGTCGGCAGGGTCGTCGGCGTGATCCTCATGTTCGGCGGCGTCGCGCTGGCCGGGATCATCACAGCCACCCTGGCGTCGTGGGTGTTCGAGCGCGGAGCGACCGCCGAGGACGAGGAAGTGGATGCCGCGACCAAGGCCGATGTGCACGCGCTGCGTGACGAGATCGCCGCACTGCGCGCGCTGCTCGCCCGTCAGGGCGAGGAACGGCCCCCGGGAGGGGGCGCGCTTCAGTAACCTGACCTCATCGACATCGGAGGAGTCACCATGACCGACCTGCCCTCGTGGCGCGACACCGCCACCCGCAAGACGATCGTCGACTTCGTCGAGTCGGTGACCACCGGAGCAGACGCCGTGCCCGTGGAGGAGCGCATCGCGGTCTTCGACAACGACGGCACCCTGTGGTCCGAGAAGCCGGTCATCGTCCAGCTCGACTACATCATCGGGCAGTGGGCGGCCGAGCTGAAGGACGATCCCTCGCTCGCCGAGAAGCAGCCGTACAAGGCGGTCGCGACCGGCGACCTCGGCTGGATCGGCGGTGCGGTCGAGAAGCACTACGGCGGCGATGACAGCGATCTGCAGGTGCTGCTCGGCGCCCTGGTCGGGCTCACCGACGGGATGACGGTGGACGAGTATGCGGCATCCGTCGCCGAGTTCTTCCGCACGGCGAAGCACCCCACGCTCGGCACGCTGTTCTCGGGCGCCGTCTACGAGCCGATGCGCGAGCTGCTGCGCTACCTCGAGGCGAACGGCTTCACCTGCTACATCGCCTCGGCCGGCGAGCGCGACTTCATGCG
>JAITUD010000097.1 GCA_031286555.1 Microbacterium sp.
GCATCGAAGGACGCTGCGGGCCCAGGGTTCCCGTGGTGGGCGATCGGCTTCGCCACCGCGCTCACGGCGACGGGCGCATTCGTCTGGTGGAGCGGGCTTCCGGTCAAGGCCACGCGCACGAAGAAGAAGACGAGCACCCGGCGGCGAGTCCCTGAGCCCGAAGCGGGGATGGCGTGATGACTCGCGCCGCGCGCACGGCAACCCGCCGGAGGCGCCCCCTCGGGGCGACTCGCATCATCTTCGCCGCTGTGTTCTCGGTCGTCGCCCTCGTCGCCGGCGGATGGACGGCGCACACCTATCTCGCACAGCAGGAGTAGCCGAAGGACATGCGCGGGAACCCGGTCGTCTTCCCGGCCCCATCGAAAGAGCTGCTCGAGCAGATCGACGCGGTCTCGTCGGAAGGCGGCATCCGGCTGAAGGTGCCCGCTGCCACGCTGGATGTCCCCGTCGGCGCCCTCAACGAGGTCAACGGGGTCATGGATCCACCCGGCTTCGCATCGGCGTACCTGGTCCGCAACTATGGTGCGAACCTCGCGCATGCGACCACGGGCACTGTGTTCGTGGTCATGCATTCCTGCCGCGGCGGCGCCGTGTGCCCTGGCAATTACCTCATCGACGTCGCAGCCGGCACCACGGCCGTGCCGAACGGCACCGACGTCTATCTCGACGGCCTGCACTACCGCGTGACCGGGTGGCAGAAGGTAGACAAGCCGAAGGTCGGCGCCGTCGCTGAGATCTGGGAGAACGTCCCCGGTCGTCTCGTGCTGCTCACCTGCCTGCAGAACAAGCGACAGACCGCGTCCACTCAGAACATGGTCGTCATCGCGCAGCTGGTCACCGACGATCCGCAAGGAAACACGTAGACGAACACGTAGTCTCCCGCATTCCGCGTCGACGGAATCTCGCGAATCTCTGAGTGCGGATCGGAAGCCGCATCGGCCTTCCTCCGCATTCCCGATTCCCGACCCCGCGGCGGCGTCACCCGAACCTCGATGCGCGTCGCACCCGAATGCAGATGCCCACTACCTTCTCCTCCCGATTCCCTGACCTCACAGAACCGACCGACATCGAGCTGCTCGCGGCCACCCGTGCCGGCGACGAGCGCGCCTTCGGAGAACTCTGGACACGCCACCTCGCCATCGGCATCACCATCGCGCGCCGAGTGACCAATGACATCGATGCACACGACCTGGTGTCGGAGGCGTTCTGTCGTGTGCTGCAGGCGATCCGGAACGGCGCCGGACCGACCGATCAGTTCCGCGGCTACCTCGCCGCGAGCATCCGATCCGTCGCTGCGACCTGGGCGCGAGCATCGCGCCCGATGGTGGATCTCGACAGCATCCCCGAGCCGGCATTCGACGACGACCGACTGACCGCGATCGACGACCACGATGACCACGCACGCGTGGTCGCCGCGTTCAGGGCTCTGCCGGAACGCTGGCAGACGGCGCTGTGGCAGTCCACGGTCAAAGAGCGCTCGAACGCCGAGATCGCCGAGGAGATGGGCATCAAGACCACCGCCGTGGCAATGCTCACCCTGCGGGCCCGGGCCGGGCTTCGGAAGGAATGGGCGGCGTTATCCGCCGAGTCCATCGCCGTCTAACCCTGTGGAGCGCGGCTCGGGAATAGCTGCGATCCGACATCTGAGGGCTGGGGCTCTCGTCCGGATGTGGTTCATGGGCTTCGGGAGTCCGCGAACCACATCCGGCTCTCGAAGTCCGGCTATTCGCCTCGCGGCAGACGTGTGATCCAGGCGACGAGCTGCGAGCGAGAGGTGAACCCGAGCTTCATCAGGCTCTTCGCGACGTGGCCCTCTGCGGTCCGGCGCGAGATCGACAGCCTGGCCGCGATCTCCTTGTCGCCCAGCCCCTCCGCGACAAGGTCGGCGACCTCGCGCTCGCGCTTGCTCAGCGGACTGGCCGGTCGATCGTCAGCTCTTCCCCGCGGAGCCGCCACGACCTCGCCGAGGGCGTATTCGACGCCCTGTCCGACCGGCATCCGCTGTCCGCGGTTGAAAGCGACCTCGAAGGCCCTCGCCCCGAGAAGGCTCCGAGCCTGACGCTCGACTTCATCTCTGCCCCCGAAAGTCCGCGAGAACGGGGATGCGCCGGCCCCCACGTTCCCCCAGAGCGCCTGGGAGGTTCCGAGGAGGGTGGCAGCGCGTGTGTAATCCTGGCGCGCGGCCGCCGCCATCGCGAGGGCGTCCTGAGCCATGGCGATGCCGAAGGAGTTCTCCAGGTCGTTCTTGAGGACGAGCGCCCCGCGCAACGCGGCGATCGCCTCTTCGACGTCGCCCCGGCCGAGGGCGGTGATGCCTGCGTTGAAGAGCAGGTTCGAGGTCTCGTACTTGTCGCCGGCCTCCGCTGCTCTCCGAGTCAACGACGCGATCATCTCCTGTGCGATCTCCTTGTGGCCCAGCCGGTTGTGCGCATCGGCGAGGCGCTCCTCGATGTCGACCCGGGTTGTGACGCGATTCACACCACCCTGAAGCTCGAGTGCACGCTCGAAAGCGATCACCTTCACAGCCGGATCCGGCTCGACGTACCCCCTCGTGCCCTCGATCACCGCGAGGGCGATCGGGTCGCCGAACTCTTCGGCTCTGCGCTCGGCATCGGCGAGACGCGTTCTGGCCGAGGCCATGCCGCCCTGGTTCGATTCGACCGCGGCGACCATGGCCTCCAGCTGGCAGCGGAACGGCGTGTCAGGGGTCGACATCTCCAGCACGCGAAGCGCCCACCGACGCGCCTCGTCCGCGCGCCCGTGGGCCACCCACGTGATGCGGCACCCGAGCCCCGCGAGCAGCCCGGCCTCTGTGGCGTCGCCTCGATCGATGCTGAACTGGATCGCGGCGCGCAGGTCCGGCAGGCCGCGATGCGTGGACTCCAGCCAGTGCAGCTGATCAGGGCCGAACCAACTGCTCTCGAGGTCGGTGACGTCTCTGATGTGCCAGTCGCGGTGCGCAACCCTCGCGTGAAGCAGGTCCTCGGCCGTCGACATCTCGAGCCCGAACTGCCGCACCGAGTCGAACATCGTGTACGTCGCCACCAGGCTGTTCCGAGTGCGGCGCAGAATCGATTTCTCTAAGAGTGACTCGACGACATCGACGACGAGGCCGGACCGGCTCTCGTCATCGGCCATCCGCTCCGCGGAGACGAGCGTCCACGCCCCCGTGAACACCGCCATCCGCCGCCACAGCTCCCGCTCGTCCTCAGAACAGAGCTCGTAGCTCCAGGCAATCGCCGACTTCAGCGTGCGCTGCCGATCGGGCAGATCGACGTCTCCGCGCGTGAGGAAGGCCAAGGGCGCGTCGAGCCGTGCGAGGATCTGGCGCGGCGTCAGCGAGCGGACACGCGTCGCCGCCAGCTCGATCGCGAGGGGAATACCGTCGAGACGCTCGCAGATCAGGCCGATGTCCCCCAGCTCGGCCGCCGAAGGCTCAGGCATGACATCGCGGATGCGATCGAGGAAGAGCTGCACGGCCGAGGCTCCGATGGGCGCGTGCTCGCCGGTGGTCGGGAGGGGCTCGAGCGTGTAGACGTGCTCGGACGAGAGCCGGAGCATCGCTTGGCTCGTCGCGATCACCGTCACCTGGGGGCAGCTCGAGGTGAGCCGACGCACGAGAGCCCCCGCACTCCCCACCACGTGCTCACACCCGTCGAGGATGATCAGCGCGCGGCTGTCGTTGAAGAACTGGGCGACCTCGCCCGCCGGGTCCTCACCCAACGCCTGCAGTCCGAGGCTCGTCGCGACCTGATCGACCACGGAGCCGCCGGCGGCGACGACGGACAGGTCGAAGAACCAGACGTTGTCCTCGTAAACACGACGCACGTCCTGCGCGAGGCGCGTGACGAGTCGGGTCTTGCCGATCCCTCCGGGGCCCAGCACTGTGAGCAGGCGAGTGCGACCGAGCGCTGCGCGCGTATCCGCGAGCTCGCTCCGACGCCCGACGAACGTCGTGTGTTCCTCGGGGAGCGCTGCTGGGGCAAGTCGTGGTCCGGGCATCCGTCGATTCCTCGTAGCTGTGCGTCTAGCAGACATGCTTCCACAGTCGAAGTCGCCGGACGGCTGTATTCCTCGCATTCGCTGTCCAGTCGGAACATGAACGTGGCGCGTCCGCGCCGTTTGGCCAACCATCATTCAGCCTGTAGTCTGACCATGCTCCGTTCAGCCGCGTAATTCCGCGGCAGGGCGGGTCCGGGGCTGTAGTTCAATGGCAGAACTTCTGCTTCCCAAGCAGACAGCGCGGGTTCGATTCCCGTCAGCCCCTCCACCAGGTCATCCTCATGAATCTCACCTTCCGCCAGGACGCCAGGGATGAGGCCGTCCGCAGCGCGGCATCCATCTGGGCACGCGCCGTCGCGCGACGCGACGGGCTGAAGCAGCCGGCGGCAGCGGAGGACAAGATCCCCGGCATCCGCTCGGCCCTCGCCGTCGACGGCGCGAGCCTGCATGTAGCGGAGCGGTGGCCCGACGGGGTCGGCTTCGCCGTGCTGGTGCCGGACGGGCGCACGCTCGAGCTGCGCTACCTCGGCGTCGACCCGGATGCCTGGGGAACGGGCGTCGGCGGGAGCATCCTCGAGCACGTCGCAGACCGCGCGCACGGCGCGGGCTTCGACGAGCTCACGCTCTGGGTGCTCGAGGACAACGCGCGTGCGATCGGCGTGTACGAACGGTCCGGTTGGCGGCGCACGCCGGACGTGAAGTCACAGCTCGAGAGCCGCCGCACCGAGTGTCGGCTGCAGAAGTCGCTGGCCTGACCGAGCGGCGTGCCGGCCTTGCTGCATGAGCAGTGCCGACACGTGCGCCTCGCCGCGGCTGCGCGTCAGGCGCCCTCGTGCTCGTCGGTCCACGGCAGCACAATCAGCCCTCGACGTCCGGCCCGTCCATCGACTCCAGCCGCGAGATCAGCTTGTCAGCGATGACCGCCAGCTGTGCAACCTCGTCCTCATCGAGTACGGCGAGCAGCGGGTCCCGGACCGTACGCATCTGACGCGGGGCCACACGGCGGACCAAGGCGATGCCTGCAGGGGTGAGCACAGCATCCCAGGACTTGCCGCGGGCTTCGCTGTCGACCCTGTCCAGCAGTCCCATCGCCTCGAGGCGCGCGATCGCGTGACTCAATCTGCTGGGCGAGAAGCGCAGTTCGGTGGACAGCCCCTTCAACCGGCGGCGATGTCCCGGCGAGTCATACAGCAGCGCGAGGATCGTGTAGAGCCCGTGACCCATACCTGCGTCGATCCGCGATGACTGGTCGAGCGTGGTCTCCACCAGATGGGACAGCAGCACGAGCGACTTGTAGGCGTGCGGGCCGCCGTCCGGTGCGTGGTGCGGTGACCTGGTGGACATGTCGCAAGGCTATCGGGAATATCCACAGTGACTTGAACATTGAAGTCACTGTGGGCGGCTTCCGCACACCACAGGTTTCCGCAACAGACAGGAGCAGGACATGAGCACGGTCACGATCTTCGGCAAGGGCAACATGGGACAGGCGATCGCAGGCGTTCTCGCGCGCGGCGGTGCCGACATCCAGCACATCGGGCAGGGATCCACCGCACAGATCGAAGGCGACATCGTCATCCTCGCCGTCCCGTACGGCGCTCTCGCGCAGATCGCCGCGGACTTCGGCGACCAGCTCGACGGACGCACCGTGGTCGACATCACCAACCCCCTCGACTTCGAGACCTTCGACCGCCTCGTCGTGCCCGTCGGCAGCAGCGCCGCCGCAGAGTTCGCCTCGGCGGTCCCCGGCGCGCGGGTGCTCAAGGCCTTCAACACCACATTCGCCGCCACGCTCGCCTCCGGAAAGGTCGGCGGCCAGGCCCTCACCACGGTGCTGATCGCCGGCGACGATGCGGCATCGAAGACTCAGCTGTCGGAGCTGATCACGACTGCGGGACTCGGCGCGATCGATGCCGGCAGCCTCTCCCGCGCCCACGAACTGGAAGCCCTCGGCTTCCTTCAGCTCACCCTCGCCGCATCCGAGAAGATCACCTGGACCGGCGGCTTCGGCGTCATCAGCTGATTTCGACGACGTTCAGCCGGCGGGTCCACACATGGTGCCCGCCGGCTTCTGCTCGCGGCGCCGATCCACCCCACGCCGCCCGCTTCGACGCCGCCGTGCCAGTCTGGATGCATGAGCAGTGATGCCGCGTCGCAGGACGACGCCCCCGCCTCACCGCGGCTGCGTGTCAAGAGGATGCGGCCGCGCGACCCCGCCGAGGTGTTCCGGTCGTCCAGCCCGCTGGAACTGTTCTTCGACCTGATCTTCGCGGTCTCGGTGTCGCTGGCATCCGACCAGCTCGTCAACGCCGAGGCGCACGCGCATGTCGGCAGCGGCATCCTCGCGTACCTCATGGTGTTCTTCGCCGTGTGGTGGGCGTGGATGAACTTCACCTGGTTCGCGAGCGCCTTCGACGCCGACGACTGGCTCTACCGGGTGCTCGCGCTCACCCAGATGGCGGGCGTGGTCGTGCTCGCCGTCGGCACCACCTCGGCGATGGTCGACGGCGACTACCGGATCATCATCGGCGGCTATGTCGTGATGCGTCTGGCCCTCGTGGCGCAGTGGATCCGGGCATCCCGCAGCCATCCCGCCTACCGGAGGACGGCGCTGCGGTTCGCCGTCGGCATCGCCCTCGTGCAGGTGCTCTGGGTCTGCTATCCGCTGGTTCCTGCCGCCTGGGCGGTGCCCGTCTTCTTCGTTCTCGTCGCCTGCGAGTTGTCCGTGCCGCTCATCGCCGAGAGCGCCGGGCAGACGCCGTGGAACGCACAGCACATCGCGGATCGCTACGGCTCGTTCACCCTGATCGTGCTCGGCGAATCGGTGCTGGCGTCCACCGTCGCGGCGGCGAACGCGTTCGAGCACGCCTCGCAGATCCTGCAGTTCGCACTCATCGGCGTCGCTGCCTTCGTGCTCGCCGCCGGACTGTGGTGGATCTACTTCTCCTCCGATGCGAGCTTCTGGCTGCGCCGGCGCCGGGCGCCGATGGTGTTCGGCTACGGGCACTACTTCGTGTTCGCCTCGGCCGGCGCCTTCTCGGCCGGCGTCGCCGTGCTGCTCGACTTCGAGGCGGGCCGCGCCGAGCTCTCCGCGACCGTCGCGGTCGCCACGCTCACGATCCCGGTCGCGGTCTTCGTCCTTGGTGCGTGGGCCCTGATCCTGCGGCACTGCCTGCACGGCTTCTACAACGCCGCCCTGCCGATCGGCGCGGCGCTCATCGTCGCCTGCACCTTCATCCCGCTGTTCGCGGCGGACGTCGCGGGGGCCGTCGTCGCGGTGCTCGCGGCCGCGGCCGTCATGATCGTGATGGTCGTCCTCATCGAGGCATCCGGGGTCCGCGACGAGGATGCACCCGCCGCGACCGGCGCTTAGAAGAAGACCAGCCCCGCGATGTAGCTGACGCCCATCGTGCCCAGCCCGACCACGAGCGTGCGCACCAGCATCCGCCTCGCGGAGAGCCGGCCGACCGCCGCGGCGACCAGCGATGTCAGCACCAGTGAGATGACGACCGCGATCAGGATCGCGGTCCCTTCGATAGACACCGGCGCGACGAACGTGATGGTCAGCGGGATCGCCGACCCGATCATGAACGCGATCATCGCCTTCAGCCCGGCGAGCACCGGGGCGGTCCTGGGCATGAGCTCCTCGATGCCGTACTCCGCGTCGAGCTGGGCTCCGAGCGCGTTGTGGGCGGTCAGCTGCTCGGCGACCTGCTTCGCGAGGTCGGGCGCCAACCCCTGCTCCTGCCAGTGCGCGACGAGCTCTTCGAGCTCGTGCTGCGGGTCGGCCTCGAGCTGATGCTGTTCCTCGTCGGCGATCCGCTGCTCCTCCTCGCGCTCGGCGGCGACCTCGGCCCATTTCGCGCCGCCCGCGCTGATACCACCCGCGATCAGAGTCGCCACGGCGGTGAAGAGCAGCAGGCGGTCGCCGGCGCCGGCACCGGCGAAGCCCTGCAGCAGACCGGCGGTGGAGATGATGCCGTCGTTCGCGTCGACCGCCCACGAGGTCTCGCGTATCGAACTCAGTGCGCGCCGCCACCAGGATGCCGCCATGCCGTCGTCTCCTCCCACCCGACATCCTGCCAACTGCGGCGGCGTCTTCGACAGCCTTTGCGGTTCCGTTAAATTCCGTACTTCTTGAACCACTGATCTGGCGAAAGATCACCTCGACCCACACTTAGAGTCGTGGCATGGCCGCCACCCCCGCCGCAGCCGTGCCCACCCACCCGGTGCGCTCGGCGTACTTCGTCTCCGACAGCACGGGCATCACCGCCGAGACCCTCGGCAACGCCCTGCTGGCGAACTTCCCCGGTTTCGTGTTCCGCAAGCACACGATCCCGTTCGTCGACACGGTGGATGCCGCGACGAACGTCGCCAGGCAGATCATGGCCGACGACGCCTCCGGACTCGAGCCGATCGTCTTCACGACCGCGAAGAACGCCGGAGTGCGCGCGGTCGTCACCGCCGTCCCGGCCACGCACATCGATCTGCTCAGCGGCCACCTCGGCGAGCTCGAGCAGGCGCTCGGCACCACTGCGTCCGAGCAGCTCGGCCAGTTCCACATGCTCGGCGACACCACCGAGTACTTCGCCCGCATGCGCGCCGTCGAGTACGCCATCGAGCACGACGACGGCCAGAGCGCCCGCGCCCTCGATCTGGCCGACGTGATCATCATCGCCCCGAGCCGCTGCGGCAAGACCCCGACGACCATGTATCTCGCGCTGCAATACGGCCTGCTGGTCGCCAACTACCCGCTCACCGACGACGACTTCCCCACCGAGGGCCTACCGCCGCTGATCACGAAGTACGCCGCGCGCTGCTTCGGCCTCACGACCACTCCCCTGCGCCTCAGCCAGGTGCGGCACGAGCGCCGCCCCGATTCGCGCTATTCCAGCCTCGCGCAGTGCACCACCGAACTGCGCCGGGCCGAGAAGCTCTACGCCCGCAACAGCATCCCGTTCCTGAACTCCTCGACGAAGAGCGTCGAGGAGATGTCCGCCGTCATCCTGCAGACCCTCGGCCTCCGCCGCTGACCACCCTTCAG
>JAITUD010000209.1 GCA_031286555.1 Microbacterium sp.
CGCCTTCGCCATCGCGGCGAACAGCGCCGGGACTCCTTCGAGAGGGTCGGGACCGGTGAGCTGATCGGCGATCCATGCCCACAGTGCGGACTGGTGGCCGGCCCCGAGCTCGTGCGCCAACCGGTAGGTGCCGAGCAGCTCGAGCAGCCGGAAGTCCAGCGCCCGCCCTCCCTCCGCGGCCGCCGAATAACCGGCGACCCCCTCGTCGTGGAGGGGTTCGGGCTGCAACTGGGTCGCGGCGATGGCCCGCAGATGGGCGTTCGCCGCACCGATCGTCGCGGAGGGCGACTCGAGGTCGTAGGCGATCTCGAGCATCTCGCGCGCTCGCGCACCGTCCCCCAGCATGGAGCTCGCGATCGACACGATGGAGGCCGCCATGGGGGCGAGCACCGGGTCGTCGATCTCGCCGTCGGCGTCGAGCAGCGGCTCTGCGATCAGACGCGCCGCTGCGACGTCGCCGCGGTACACCGCCTGGGTCGCCCAGAGCAGGCTGCCCAGACGCGAAGGCGAGCCCAGCTCGGCGCTGGCCGCCAGAGCCCGCCCCGCGGCGGCGAAGTCGGGCGTGAGGATGCCGCCCGCGGCGCGCAGGAACAGCGTCATCGCGGCATCGACCGCACAGCCCTCATGCAGCTGCGCCGCCTGCTCGACGAGCGTCGTCGCGGTGACCGGCCTGCCGTCCTTCCAGGCGCGCATCGCCAGCATCCGCGCGGCCCTGGCCCTGGTCAGGACCGCGACTCCGGGATCGTCCGTCATGGCGGTGAGCTCCGGCCACGGGGCATCCTCGGCCGGGCGCACCAGGGCGAGGCATCCGCGCAGCATCCGGGCGCTGTCCGGGGCGTGCTCCTCGGCCCAGGCGAGCACGGCGGCGAGCGCCTCATCGTGGACGGCGCTGCCGGTGTCGCGGAACAGTCCGAGCACGAGCGCCAGCCCCACCGTCTCGACGGTGGCGGACGTGGGGTAGCTGCCGAGGAGGTCGCGCGCGATGGACGCCACCGCGTCCTCGTCGTCGAGCACCGCGTGCGCGTACGCAAGATCCGCGTGCACCGACGGATGCAGGGGATGCTCGGTCCGCCCGGCGAGGTTCACCGCGCGCTGGTGCCGGCCGCTGCGGATCAGGTACCCGATCACCTTCTCCTCGAGCTGCACGGGCAGCGGCAGCTGCACCGACCAGGCCCACATCGTCAGCTCCGCCGCATCCGCGCCGGGCATCGACAGCAGCACGGCGCCCTCGCCGAGCGCCTCCACCACGCGGACGAGCAGCAGCCGGCGCGCCGACACGCCCAACCGTCCCGCGACATCCCATCGCAGCGCCGACGACCTGAGCCGCACCCAGCCGTCGGCCGTGACCGCGAGACCGGCCGACTCCAGCGCCGCGGTCTCGGCGAGCAGCCCGAGCCGCTCCAGAGCGAGGAGGGGAAGCGAGCCGGCCACGGCGAGGGCCTCTGCTGCGGGGTCGCCCGAGAGCCGCTCGAGCGACCAGGGCGGGCGCGCGCCGGCGGCCGGATTGTCGAAGCGCAGATGCACCACGCCGCGGTCGAGGACCAGCCCGTCGTTCGCGGCAGCCAGATCGAGCAGCCAGCAGAGTGCACGGAATGAGCCCGCCGATGCAGCCTCGAGAGCGAGGACGTCCTCCTCGGTCGGCACCGCGCCGAGGAGTCGCACGACCTGCGCGCGCAGCACCGCGCCGCTCATCCGCGGCAGCGCGATGCGCACCGCGCCGCGGAACTCCCCCAGGACGGAGTCGGCGACCGCGGCATCCGCTTCGATCAGGATGATCCGGATGCCGCGCTCGCGGCCCATCAGCGCGTTCAGGATGCGCAGGCTGCGGGCGTCGGCCCGGCCGGCCCCGCGCACGACGATCGTCGCCGCGCTCAGCGCGGTGGCGATCTCGCGCGACAGGGAGTCCGTGGTCCGCTCGGTCGCCGAGTCGGCATCCGCAAGGCCGAGCTCCTCGATCAGCCAGCCGCTCGGCGCCCTGCCGCGGTGCGGCACCTCAGCGTCGCGCACGGCGGTGCCCGGCAGGCGCTGCTCGATGAGGGCACGGGCGAGCTCGTCCTCACCGGCGCCGCGCTCACCGGTGATGATCACGACACCGGTGCGAAGCCAGCGTCGGGCCAGGCTCTCGACCTCGGGCGAGTCGACGGGCGGTACCCGTTCCAGCGACGGCGATGACATCTCTGCTGCTCTCCCGATCAATCCGATCGGAGACGACGCAGTCATCCGATCTTGACGATTGAGGGGCTTACAGCAGATTAGAGCATTCCGGCGGTCCGCAGACGAGACCCCCGAAGATCCTCGAGAAGGTGAGGGCCGGGGGCCTCGCTGCGCTCCGGCCCAGGGGGACCCGGAGCTGCGGACGATGCACCCTTGGGGAGATGTGCACCGCCGCGCCACCAGCCCGGCGAACCCCCTCCGGCGCTGACGGCCTCGACTCACCGTAGGCGCGGACGCGCGGCTGGATCGCGGATCGGAGACTCCTCCCCGCGGTTCCGAGACTCTCGCAACGCGCGCTCCACGACTCCGGAGTCTCAGATGCGACCGCAGAGTCCCCGCGCGCCGTCGCAGACGCCCCTGGCTCCCTACACTCCTGACAGTCCGGCGGGGGCCGGGCGGACCTGCACCCGAAGCAGGAGTCACAGGGGGAAGAATCCATGTCCAAGATCTCCGACATCGAAGTCACACGCCGCACGCTCACGAAGGGAGCGGCCTGGTCGCTGCCGGTCATCGCCGCCGCGACGGCGGTGCCGATGGCCGCGGCATCGGGCTGCACGGAGCAGGCGTCGACCCTCGATTTCTCGGCGATGTATCAGCGGAGCAGCATCACGAGCGGAACCGCGGTCGTGCCCGTCGCAGGGCAGGACCCCGTGACGGTCTCGTTCTCGAGCGTCATGAACGGCTACACCGCGCACGACCAGAACTACCGGGTCGGCGCCGGCGACTGGGACGGCCTGCAGCTGCAGCAGGTGCGGAGCGCGAACACGCCGTCCAACAACCAGGCCTACTACCAGCTGATGACGATCACGTTCTCACGGGAGGTGACGAATCTCGTCCTGCCGATCCGCAACTTCAGCTGGCCGACGAGCAACTCCTACGGCGACCAGGTCTGGCTGGCCACGAACGGACAGCCGGGCGGATTCACGTTCGTCACCGGCAGCGGCGTGGGCGGCGACGGCTCGTACGCGCAGCCGTTCCGCCGGAGCGCCGGCTCCGAGACGTACACCGGCCCGTCGACGAACGTCACGGTCACCTTCCCCGGGCCCGTCACCTCGATCATGCTCGCGTACGACGACAAGCGCGGAACGCTCGCCAACAGGGTCGAGCAGGCCATCGCCCTCGGCGACATGACCTTCGTCGCGCCCTGCCCCGCCGCCTGACCGACGCGCCCCTGTCACACTTCGCTCCCGTCATCCGACACTTTCAGTGAGAGCCGCAACGAACGGCTCCGGAAGGAACGACGATGACCAGGATCGACATGTCCAAGACCAACAAGCTCGGCTACGCGGCCGTGCTCGGCATGGAGGCGTACTCGCGCAAGGCCGTCGAGCCGCGCCTGTACGAGCTCATCAAGCTGCGCGCCTCGCTGCTGAACGGATGCGGTTACTGCGTGGACATGCACGCGACCGACGGCGCGAACCGGGGCATCCCGCAGCGCACGCTGCACGCCGTCGGCGCCTGGCAGCATGCGCGCGGCTTCTTCTCGGAGGCGGAGCTGGCCGCGCTCGCACTGACCGACGCGATCACCAAGCTCGGCCCCGACACGATCACCGACGAGATCTGGGATGCCGCCGCGGCGCACTTCGACGAGGGCGAGCTGGGCGGGATCGTCATGGCCATCAGCACCATCAACGTCTGGAACCGCATCGCGATCGCGACCGAGATGGCACCGCCGATTGACGACAAGCACCCGATCGTCTGAGGGCGCCGCTACGTTGGGGGTCATGACCCTCGCAGCCACCCCCGCCACCCGCGCCTGGGAAGCGGAGCGGGGGCG
>JAITUD010000214.1 GCA_031286555.1 Microbacterium sp.
CCGAAGACGAGGAAGACGGCCAGCACCGTCGCCAGCAGCGAGAGGTCCATGTGCGTGGCCGAGAAGAACACGACGTAGGCGGTCACCGCCGCGACCGCACCCGCCAGGATCAGCAGCGGGAAGGCGAAGACCGTCGCGCCGATGAACCCCTTCTCCAGGATGTCGGCGAGCAGGGTCCAGCCCAGCAGGGCGATGACCGCGTGTGCGAACGCCAGCGCCGCGACATCCGCGACCTCGAGGAACGTGACCCTCTCGCCGCGCTCGCGGATGACGTAGCGGCCGGCGATGAAGGCGAGCACGGCGACGACCGCCGAGGCGATCGCCGCGTACTGGCCGATCGATCCGGGGCCCGCGATCGGGGCGTCCTGGAAGCCGAACACCGGCAGCGCGACGAGCGCGGTGAGGACGAACGCGACAGCTCCGACACCGAGAGACAGCGACTCCAGAGCGGTGGCGCTGCGGCCGGGACGGTCGATGTGCAGCGCTGCGGGGGATGATGTCATGCGCTGAGGATATCGTCACGGCGAGGCCGATCGACGGGCGCCTCGCCCGCGGCGGGCGTGCTGGTGCACCCGCCGCTCAGAGCGGCAGGATGAGCACATGACAGACACCTGGGCGGCTCCACCTTCACGCGCCGAACAGCTCGAGCGGGGCAGGCGGGTGCGCCGCGACCGGCCGCGCTCGGCGCTGGCCGGGCAGGCGGCCGGCGCGCGCGATCCGCTCGGCATCCTGGCGGCGCAGAACGCGACGCGGGTGCCCGACCTCGTGCCTGTGCGCCGCGAGCGCATGGCGGCGAGCCCGTTCGCCTTCTTCCGGGGCACCGCCGCACTGATGGCCGCCGACCTCGCGGATGCTCCGCACAGCGGCATCCTCGTCGCCTCCTGCGGTGACGCGCACGTGTCGAACTTCGGGTTCTACGCCTCGCCGGAGCGCTCGCTGGTGTTCGATCTGAACGACTTCGACGAGGCGGCGGCGGCTCCGTGGGAGTGGGACGTGAAGCGGCTGGTCACCAGCGTCGTGATCGGCGGGCGCGCGGCCGGACGGTCGGAGGCGGCGACCGAGGAGGCGGCACGCGCCGCGATCACCGCGTATGTGCGCGGCCTGCGCCGCGGCACGAAGCTCAGTCCGACCGACCGGTACTTCTCGCACTTCACCGTCGCCGCATCGATGGCCGTGCTCGACGAGGCGTCGCGCCAGGCCATCCGCCGGTCGGTGAAGCAGGCTGAGCGGCGCACCGGCGAGCGCGCCGTGCGACGCCTCACCGCACCGGATCCCGATGGGCGGCTGCGCTTCGTGCACGAGCCACCCGCGATGGGTCCGGTCGGAGAGAAGACCAGGGCGCTCGTGGACGGCCTGGTGGGCGAGTACCGGCGCACCACCGCGCCGGATGTCGCGCAGCTCTTCGAGCACTACCGGGTGGCCGACATCGCCCGGCGCGTGGTGGGCGTGGGCAGCGTCGGCACCCGCTGCTATCTGGTGCTGCTGCAGGACGGCGACGGCAACTCGCTGCTCATGCAGCCCAAGGAGGCCGGCCGGAGCGTGCTCGAGCAGTACGGCCGCATCCCGCAGCCCGAGGCGCTGCAGGACCGTGTCGCGACGTCCGGCCAGGGTGCCCGCGTGGTGACGATGCAGAAGATCCTGCAGGGGCTGTCGGATCCGTTCCTCGGCCACCTCCGCAGCGGCGGCTCCGACTACTACGTCCGGCAGTTCCACGACAAGAAGGGCGGCGTCGAGGTCGAGCAGCTCGACGACGCGCCCTACGTGACCTACGCGCAGGCGTGCGCGGCCACTCTCGCCCGCGCGCACAGCCAGTCGGTGGCATCCGCCGTGGCGGTGGGGTACATCGGCGACGGCGCACGGATCACCGAGGCTCTGCTGGCCTGGTCGTACGCCTACGCCGATGCATCCCTCGCCGACTACGAGGCGTTCCGCGCGGTCACACCGTGACGTCGCCGACCAGGTGCACGCGCATGCCCATGCCGGCGAACATCGCAGCCTTCGCGATGAGCGCCCTGTCGGCGGTCTCGGCATCGGGCGCGTAGACGACCTGGGCGTGGTTGGCCTTGTGCCGCGCCATGAACTGGTCGCGGCTCTGGCCGTGCAGCACCACGTTCGCGATCGGCCACTCCGGGTTCGTGGCGTCCTTGCGACGCTGGGTCTCCTCGGCGGGCAGCTCGACGACCGTGCCGCGGAAGACATCGGCGTTGAGCACGCCCTCCGAGATGTAGACGCGCGAGATCACGACCTCGCCGGGCTTGGAGACGCCGTTGATCGTGGCGCCGCCCGCCGGGAAGAACACGTGCCCCTGCCGCCAGCCCTCGGCGTTCTGCCATCCGCCCAGGTGCGAGGCCGGCACCGAGCCGGAGATCTCGTAGACCCAGACGAACTCGCCGTCGTACTCCTCACCCCAGCGCACGTCGTGCAGGGTGTTGTCGGGCACGAGGCCCATCGCCCGCCACACCCGGTCGGTGACGAGCGCGTCGACAGCGACGCCCTCGTCGGCCTCGTTGAAGTGCGGGAACGCGCGCCCCTCGTGCAGGATGCGGGAGCCGTCGCGGCTGGTCACCGGAGGGCGCTCGGTGGAGTTCAGGATGCCCTCGGCCAGGTCGGATGCCGGCACCAGGTCCTTCAGGCCCTGCTGGTACTGGATGCCGACCGCGTCGAGCCCGAAGTCGTCGGCGATGCGGAGCGCGGCGATGTACATCTTCATCTGCCACTGCACCTGCTCGCGGGTGAGCTCGGTGGCGGCGTCCTCGCCGTAGGTGAAGGTCATGCCGTGCTCGATGAGCCAGTCGTAGGCGGCATCCGCCTCGTCCTCGGTGACGCGCAGCATCTCGGCGTACAGGGCCGACTGCGACAGCCGCTCCTTGTAGATGCCGGTGCCGTTGAGCAGCTCGTCGTCGAAGATCGCGTTGTACATGCCCATGCAGCCCTCGTCGAAGACGCCGATGATGGCTTTCTCGTCGCGCAGCTGCGCGGCGAGCGCCTCGCCGAGCTGCTTCTCGGGGCTGTCCGGCAGGGCGGGCAGGTCGTGCACGTGCGAGGCGTCGTGCGTGATGCGGCCGGTCTCGGTCCACTCCCGGATGCCGGCGAGGAACCACTCGTCGGTGAAGTCGACCGACCAGATCGTGGCGTAGTCCTTGCCCATCTTGGTCAGGCCGGCGTTCAGCCCGAGCAGGCCGACAAGTCCGGGCCAGTCCGGGGCGAAGTTCGCCGTGGTGAGGATCGGCCCCTGGTGCGTGCGGAGCCCGGCCAGCACGTGGTGCGAGTACTGCCAGTTGGCGATCGCGACGATCAGCGGAGCATCCATGGGGATGTTCTTGAACACCTCCATGCCCATCCGCTGACTGGAGATGTAGCCGTGTCCGGTCTCGGGGTCGATGCCGAACGGCCGGATGACGCTCCAGCCGAGCCCCTCGAAGGCCTTCGTGACCGCCGCCTCGGTGGCCGCCTGCACCGGCCAGCCGGCGACGTTCGCCGACTCTCGAAGGTCGCCCGAGGTGATGATGTACGCCGTCTTCGGCGCGGATGCCGGGCGGGATGCCGGCGCGGGGAGGGTGTAGCTCATGAGGATTCTCCGATGGTGAGTGGTCAGTGGGTCGCGCGTGCGGTGTGCGTGCCGCCCGCTTCGAGACGGATGCCGGATCCGGCGCTGCGTCCGCGCAGCCGCAGGTCGTCGAGCGCGAGTGCGCCGCCGAGCAGATGCAGAGTGATCGTGTCGCCGTCGATCTCGACTCGCCCCCAGCCGGTGCCGGTGGTGAACAGGAAGGACTGCGGCCCTGAGCTTGTCGAAGGGCCGACGGGGTCGAACGAGAGGGTCCGGGTCGGGGCATCCCACTGCGCGCCGCTCGCGGCGATCAGCAGTGCCCAGGAGGCGAGCGAGCGGGCGTAGTGGTTTCCGCACTCGATCTCGTTCCAGGGGTTGCGGTGCACGCCGTCGTATCGCGCGCGCAGCGCGCGCTCGATCTTCAGCGCGTCGTCGACACGACCTGCGAAGAGCAGGGATGTCGCGACCTGGTGCTCGATGCCTGTCCAGACCTCGTCGGAGTACACGAACGGGATCGCCGGGCGCCCGCCGTCCGGCCAGGACGCCAGCAGCAGACCGCCCTCGTCGTTCAGCGCATACACGCGCTGCGTGCTCTCGTGCGCGGTGAGGTCGTCGCGGTGGTTGTGCCGCACGATCGCAGCGAGCGCGGACACGACGTGGTCGGCCGGCAGCAGGGGCCCGAGGCCGTTCAGGTATGCATGGAACTGGCCGAGCAGCTGGTCCGACAGCACGCCGTCGCCGTACTGGTAGCGATGCGCGTCCGTGTCGTCGATCACCTGCCGGTAGTACTCGCCGTTCCAGAGCGTGCTGTCGATCGCGGCGGCGACGTGATCGGCTCTGCTGCTCCATTCGGCGGCACGATCGGCCTCTCCGAGGTGGGCGGCCATGCGCGCACCGGCACGGAGCGCCGCAAGGTGCATCCCGTTCGCCAGCGGGTCGATCCCGTGGAACTCGATGTCGTAAGTGTTGTGCAGTTCGCCGTCGAGCAGGCCGTCGCCGTCGCGGTCCCATTCCCGGGCGGCGTAGTCGAGCGAGCGCACCGCCGCCGGCCACAGCTCGCGCAGGAAGTCATCGTCACCCGAGAACCGCCATTCGCGGTGCAGGCGCAGGAACGTGCCGAGCTGGCCGTCGACCGCGGGCCCCATGAACCAGGACGGCGAGCCGAAGATGCGGTTGCCGCGGAACTTCTGCGCGCCGTCGGCGTCCGTCTCGAGCAGGAACTCAGCGCGACGGGCGCTGCGCTCCAGCGAGGGGAAAAGCCAGGCCGCGGTCTGCGCGTACGACCACACATGCGTGCAGGTGCCCTCGCAGGACCCGCCGTGGTCGAATGACCCCTCCCAGGCGGCGAACACCGGCCCCTCCCCGAGTTCGGGGGTGGGCGACTCCACCACGAAGCAGGTCGTCGAGCGCAGCGCGGCGATGTTCGCCCCAGCTGCGTCGACGAGCACCGGATCGAGGGTGCCTCCGTACAGCGCCTCGACGAACGCGTCGGTGGCGGCCTCGAGCGCGGGCAGCTCGGCGTGCAGGTGGGCAGCGGCCGACCAGGCATCCGGCCAGAGCGTCGCGTAGTGGTTGAGCACCGTCTCTTCCGCGTGCGGGTCGTCGAACACGATGTGCCCGCGCCAGCCGCGGATGCGGTTCGGGAAGCTCCAGGACAACACGAACTCGAAGTCGCGAGTCTCCCCCGGCGCAAGCGTGTGCACGATGCCGAGCGAGCCGGTGCGCAGCCGCGGCAGCTTGGCGAGCATCTCCTCCTCGGTCAGCGGCGGAGCATCCGGGTCGGCGTCCTGCTCTGCGAACAGGCCCCTCGGCCTGTCCTCGAGCGTGAGCCTGGGCTCGGGGTCGAGCAGACCGTCGTCGGTGAAGTCGCTCCAGAACATGCGCGCGCCGTCGGGCCAGTAGCTGGTCACCCACTGCGGCTTGACCGTCACCGAGTCGTCCGTGGTCGTGAGGCTGAGCGTGCCGTAGCCGGGGTCGTCCGCGGGCAGATCGATGCCGAAGTCGAGACCGCGCATGCCGTCCTCGTCACGTCGGCGCACGGTCTGCATCCCGCGGATACCCCAGGGCGCCTCGGGTCCTGGCGTGCCGCGGCCTGCCGTGTGCGTGATGCTGCCGGCGACGGTGACGGCGACCGGAACGGTGCCGGGGTTGGTCACGCGGTAGCGCAGCACGGCGGCGGGGATGCCGGATTCGTCGGCATCCAGCGGCACGAGCGGCGTGAACGCATGCAGGGAGACCTGAACGGGCAGCACGTCGTCGGTGAAGTCGATGTCGACCACCGGGTACTCGCCGTGCATCGTGGCGCCGGCGAGCCGAGGGAGACCGGCGAGATCATCGAAGGAGTAGCCGGCGTCGTAGTCGCGACGTCCGGTGTCGCGCGCCTCGAGCACTCGGGTCACCACGTCGCCGCCCTGCGGGGCGGCGTGGATGGCGAAGAACGATCGCGGGTTGCGGCGGCCCTTGTCCGGGAGGTTCTCGAACTCCCAGTCACGCAGTTCGCCGCGGGCGCCGAGGGAGACGTTGCCGGTGCCGATACCGCCGAGCAGGAATGCGGCCCGCTCCGCCGTGTGCGGGATCGGGCGGGCGCGGCGGGTCACGACGAGCTCCGCTGCTCGGCGGCGAGCTCGTGCACGACGTCCTTCGTGCCGACATACAGACGCAGGTACCTGTCGAAGAGCGCGTCATAGGCCTCGCGGACCGACGGGTCGGGTTCGATGCGGTCCGTCACAGGGTTCCAGTCCGTGATCAGCGGCACATCGCCGTCGGCGACGGCCACCGCCGCGAGGAAGGCGGCGCCGTAGCTGGCGCCGATGGTGGTCTTCGGCACCTCCTGCACCAGACCCGTGACATCGGAGACGATCTGCAGCCAGAGACGCCCCTGCGTGCCGCCGCCGACGGCGACGATGCGGCGGATGTCGGCGCCTGCAGCGCGCATCGTCTCGACGTTGTGCCGCACGCCGAGCGCGGTGGCCTCCAGCGCCGCGCGGTACAGATCGCCGCGGCCGTGCTCCAGGGTGAGCCCGGCGATCACGCCGCGGGCATCCGGGTCCTGGATCGGGGTGCGCTCCCCGGCGAAGTACGGCAGCATCAGCAGGCCGCGCGCGCCGGCGCCGGATGCCTCGGCCTCGGCGAGCAGCTGCGGGTAGTCGGCCGCGGCGAGGTCTTTCAGCCAGGCGGTGAGAGCGCCCGAGGTGGACAGTCCGCCGGCGAGGTTGCGGGTGCCGGCGAAGGCGCCCGCCGTGGTCCACATCGACGGGGTGCGCAGCGTGTGCTCCCCGGTCGCGACGAGGAACATCGTCGTGCCGTACATGAGCATGAGGTCGCCGACCTCGTGCGCGCCGACGCTGACCGCCTCGGTCCAGGCGTCGATGGTTCCGGCGATCACGGGGGTCCCGGCCGGGATGCCGGTGAGGGCGGATGCCGCGTCGGAGACGGCGCCGGCGATGTCGCCCGCCCACAGCAGCGGCGGCTGCTCGATGCCGTCGGCGTAGCGTCGCCACCATGGCTGATACCAACTCTCGTGCTCGATGTCGTAGAGCGGTGAGGTCTGGCTGGCCGACTGGTGGTCGAGCACGTAGGCGCCGGTGAGCCGCCTGGCCAACCAGGAAGCGGGCATGAAGAGCCTCTTCGCGCGGGCGAACGCCTCGGGCTCCTCGTCGGAGATCCAGGCGATCTTCGCGCCGGCGGCCTGCGAGGTGAGGATCGAGCCGCCCACGCGGGCGATCTCGTCCTCGCCGAGCTCCTCGGTCATGCGGGTGATCTGCGCTGTCGCGCGGGTGTCGACACCGTAGAGGATCGCGGGCCGCACCGGCTCGTCGTTCTCGTCGGCGAGCAGCACGCACGGCCCCATGCCGCTGACCCCGACGCCCGCGATCTCGGCATCCGGATGCGCGGAGAGCAGTTCACGCGCGATCGCGATGAACTCGTCCCACCAGATGCGCCCGTCCATCTCGACCCACCCGGTCCGCGGACGATCGACATCGTGCGCCCGCGTCGCGGTCGCGAGGATGACGCCGTCGGCGTCCGCCAGCACACCCTTGGTGCTCGATG
>JAITUD010000230.1 GCA_031286555.1 Microbacterium sp.
TCGAGGATCCAGGAAGCGAGGTGGTGCCCCATGTCCAGTGACAGTCACAGTCGCAGACGCGTCTCACCCATCCGCTTCCGCTCCGCACCGCTGATCAGCCCGAACTGATCGCCGCGGTGGGGCGGCTTTCTCTGCGAAGGCACAATCATGACCCCCACGCAGCTTCAGAACGTGGCCGAGGCCGCCGACACGATCGGCCAGCTCCTCTCTCAGAACGACCTCGCCGGCGCATCCGCCGTGCTCACTCCGCTCGCGGTTCCCGAGGTCGTCGAACTCGTCGACCGACTCAGCATCGAGGATGCCGCGATCGTGTACCGCCTGCTCGCCAAGAGCAGGGCGCTGGAGGTGTTCGAGGCGCTCTCGCCCGGCACGCAGGGCGACCTGGTGCAGGCGCTGCGCAACGCCGAGGTGACGACCCTGTTCGCCGAGATGGACCCGGATGACCGGGTCTGGCTGCTCGACGAACTGCCGGCATCCGTCGCCCCGCGCCTGCTGCGCGGCCTCACGCGGCAGGAGCGCGACCTCACCGCGGGCATGCTCGGCTACCCGCAGGACTCGATCGGGCGCCGCATGAGCCCGGAGTTCGTGACCGCGCATCCGCAGCTCACCGTCGCCGAGACGATGGCGCGCGTACGCGCCGCGCTCGAGGACGCCGAGACGATCTACACGCTTCCGGTGACCGATCACGGCCGCCGGGTGGTCGGCGTGGTCAGCCTGCGCGACCTCATGGGAGCCACGGATGACGCGCTGATCGGCGACCTGATGAACGACGACCCGCACATCGCCGTCGTCTCGGAGGACGCCGAGACCGCGGCGCGCCGCACCACCGACTACGGTCTGCTCGCGCTGCCCGTCGTCGACGGCGAGGACCGGCTGGTCGGCATCCTCACGATCGACGACGCGGCCCGCATCCTCAAGCAGGAGGAGAGCGAGGACGCCGCACGGCAGGGCGGCGTGGAGCCGCTGCGCCGGTCGTACCTGTCCACACCGATCAGCAAGCTGGTGCGCTCGCGCGTGGTGTGGCTGCTGGTGCTCGCGGTCGGCGCCACGCTGACCGTGCAGGTGCTCGACACCTTCGAGGCGACGCTCGCGCAGATGACCGTGCTCGCGCTGTTCGTGCCGCTGCTGATCGGCACCGGCGGCAACACCGGCAACCAGGCCGCGACCACCGTGACCCGCTCGCTCGCGCTCGGCGAGGTCGCTCCGCGCGACGTGCTCAAGGTGCTCTCCCGCGAGGTGCGCACCGGATTCTGCCTCGGGCTGCTGCTCGGGCTGCTCGGCTTCGCGATCGCGGGCCTCGTCTACGAGTGGCACGTCGGCCTGGTGATCGGACTCACACTGGTGGCGGTCTGCACCGTCGCTGCATCCGTCGGCGGCATGATGCCGCTCGCCGCGCGCGCGATCCGGGTCGACCCCGCCGTGTTCTCGAACCCGTTCATCACGACGTTCGTCGACGCCACCGGCCTGGTGATCTACTTCCTGATCGCGAAGGCCGTGCTGGGGCTCTGAGGCTCAGTCCTCGGGACCCTCGGACGGCAGGTGCGGGCTCCACAGCATGACCTCGGTGGAGCGCCGGATGCGGCGGCCGGACGGCACGGTCACGACCTGACCGCTGGTGGCCGCGGCGAACACCCGGACGCCCGGGCGGCTGCGCCGCTCGGCATCCAGCGTCTGCTCCAGCTCGCGCACGCGGTGACGCAGCGCGCGCACCTCGTCCTCCAGGTCGAGCAGGCGCGCGATCGCCGGCAGGCTCATGCCGTCGGCGGAGAGCCGCGCGACCTCTCGGAGCTGAACGATGTCGCGCGGCGAGTAGCGGCGCGAGCCGCCGCGGGTACGGCCGGGCACGACCAGGCCGATGCGGTCGTACTGCCGCAGGGTCTGGGGATGCATGCCGGAGAGCTCGGCCGCGACAGCTATCGCGTAGACCGGAGCATCCTCGTCGGCATCCATCCCCATCACCTTCATGCCCGCGCCTTCGCCATCATCTCGGCGCGCGGGTTCTCCTTCGGCTCGGCGGCCTGGAAGGCCTCCAGAGCAGCCTTCGCGGCCTCGTCGAGATGCGACGGAACCGCCACCTGCAGCTCGGCGAGCAGGTCGCCGGTGCCCTTCTTCGTGGTGATACCGCGGCCCTTGACGCGCAGCACCCGCCCCGAGGGCGTGCCGGGGGCGACCCGCAGCTTGACGTTCTCGCCGTCCAGCGTGGGCACCTCGATGGTCGCGCCGAGCGCGGCCTCGGTGAACGTCACCGGCACGGTCAGACGCAGGTTCAGCCCGTCACGGGTGAACACCGGATGCGGGCGCACCGTGATCTGCACCACGATGTCGCCGCTCTCGCCGCCGTCCGGCGACGGACGGCCGCGGCCGCGCAGCCGGATCTTCTGCCCGTCGGCGACACCTGCGGGGATCTTCACCTTGAACGGCTTCCCGTCCTCGGACTGCAGCGAGATGGTCTCGCCCTTGGCCGCGGTGACGAAGTCGAGCGTGGTGCGCGCGGTCACGTCGGCGCCGCGCTGCGGGCCTCCGAAGCCGCGGAACCCGCCGGACGTCTGCCCGAACCGGCCGGAGCCGAACGAGCCACCGCCGCCGCCCTGGTTGAACATCGCGAAGATGTCGTCGAAGTCGGCCTGCTGGCCTCGGCCCTGTCCGAACCGGCTGAACACGTCGTCGAAGCCGCCGGCCCCGCCGGCGCCGGGCGCGGTGAAGCGCGCGCCCGACCCCATGGCACGGATCTCGTCGTACTCCTTGCGCTGCTCGGCATCGCTGAGCACCGAGTACGCCTCGCTGATCTCCTTGAACGTGGCCTCGGCCTTCGCGTCACCCGGGTTGGAGTCCGGGTGGTACTTGCGCGCCAGCTTGCGGTACGTCTTCTTGAGGTCGGCGTCCGTGACGTCCTTCTTGACGCCCAGCGTCTTGTAGAAGTCCTTGTCGAACCAGTCCTGACTAGCCATCGATCACCTACTCCGCTGGTACGGCGACCACGACCTTCGCCGGGCGCAGTTCGACTTCGCCCAGCCGGTAGCCGA
>JAITUD010000358.1 GCA_031286555.1 Microbacterium sp.
TTCACGGTCTGCAGGTCGGCGGCGGCGGCATCCGTCACCTTCACCTCGAAGGTCGCCGTCAGCGAGGCGCCGGGCTCGACAAGGGCGGCCTTGTCGCCCTTGGCCGAGACGAGCGTCCACCCCTCGGGCAGCTGCGGGGCGAGGGAGACGTTCTCCTTCTTCTTGGTGCCGGTGTTGCGGAAGGTCGCCTCCACCGTGGTGGTGTCGCCCTGGAAGACCCGCTTGTCGAGAGTCACCGAGACGGATGCCGCGGTGAGGTCGGCATCCCGGCCGCCGACGGCGCTGGTGGCCGCGAGCACGACCTCGGCCGAGGCGGAGGAGGCGACGGCGGGCACCTTCACGCGGATGACGCCGCCGGCGTCCTTCGCGTCGAAGAACCAGCCGGAGGATGCTGCGTCCAGCGCGTCGAGCGAGGCGGCCTGCTTCAGGCCCTTACCGTCGACCGCGACGTTCGCCGGCGCAGAGCCGGTGTGCGCCTCGATCACGTACGGCCGGGCGTCGGCCTTGCCGTCATAGGAGCCGGCGCGCTTGCCGATGCCGATCACGACGGAGCCCTTCTTGCCGGCATCAGGAGCATCCACCGTGAACTTCTGGGTGCTGGAGGCGCCGTCGGCGTAGGCGCGGGTGACCTGGTCGTCCTCGTAGAGCGAGAACGAGCTCTTGCCCTGCGGGAACAGCGACAGCGTGACGGGGGAGTCCGCCGGAACGAGCGACGCGTTGCGCGCGGTGATCCCCTGCGGCACCAGGGCGCCGGCGCGCACGAAGATCGGCAGCTTGTCCAGCGGCGCCGGGTGCCCGTTCAGCACCTGACCGCCCTCGTGCACCTCACCGGTCCAGTAGTCCACCCACTGGGAACCGGCGGGCAGGTAGATGCCGTTGCGGACATCGGTCTTGGTGAAGACCGGTGCGACCAGGTAGTCGCTGCCGAGCAGGAACTCGTTGTTCGCCTCGACGCTGTACGAGCCGGCGTCCTTCGGGTACTCCAGCGCCAGCGAGCGCATCATCGGCAGGCCGCTGCGGTGCGACTCGGCGGCCAGGGTGTAGATGTACGGCATCAGACGCTGGCGCAGCTGCAGGTAGCTGCGGTTGATCTTCGTCGCCTCGTCGCCGTAGAGCCACGGCCGCTTGTCGACCGAGGCCCAGCCGCTCATCGAGTACAGCGCCGGCGCGAACGCCTTCCACTGCAGGTCGCGGACGTAGCTCTCCGGCGAGCCGCCGAAGATGCCGTCCACGTCACCGGTGCTGAACGCCAGACCGGAGTTGCCGGCGCCGGTCAGCGCGGACACCTGCCAGCGCACGGCGTCGAGGTTGCCGGAGTGGTCACCGGTCCACTGCATGCCGCAGCGCTGAGCGCCGGCCCAGCCCTCGACCATGAGCGCGGTGCCTCGGGCATCCGAGTACTTCTCGATGCCGTCGTGGGCGGCCTCGCAGCCGGTGAGGGCGAGGCGGTAGCCGCTGCCCACCCAGGCGACGTCGAGCTTGCGCATGCGCACGCCCGCCTCGCCGACCTCGTACTCCTGCTTGTCCAGCGAGCGCTGGGTCCACAGGCCCGTCTTCAGGTCGGTCTGGTCCTGGATCGCCTTGATCGTCTCGGGCAGCTCCTGGTACTCGCAGCCGTAGCCGTCGTTGACCAGCATCCAGCCGGCGGGCATGTCGTTCTCGACGAACCCCTTGGCGACGTCGAGCGCCTGCGGGGTGCGCAGCTTCGACGGAGTCTTGGAACCGGTGTACGTCGGGCTGGAGCGGTTGTAGCAGTCCGCGTCGCCGTACTCCAGGGCGTACACCGGGGGCATGATCGGCCGGCCGGTGAGCTGCGAGTACGACTCGAGCGACTGCTCGTAGTCACCGACGAAGTAGTACGCGTCGAAGCGGCGCTCCTGATGGGTGGTGGTGTGCTTCGCGAAGTCGTAGGTGCCCTTCGCGAAGGTGTTGCGCAGCACGCCGTACCCCTCGGAGGACATGTAGTACGGCACCGCGTTCGGGTAGCCGTCGTCGTCCCAGTCGAAGTTGTTGGCGATGTTGATGACCGACCCGGTGTGGATCGAGCGGCCGTTCTGCATGCCGCCGCCGAGGATCTGCTCGCCGGCCTGGCCCTTCAGATGCTGGGTCGCGGAGTTCTTGCCGAACGTGATCGCGGCGGACTCGGCGAAGATCGTCGAGCCGTCGGCGCGGGTGGCGGACACGGCGCCGGTGGCGCGGTCGACCGAGATGGTCACCGTCTTCGAGGCGATGCTGATCACGTCGCCCTCGGCGACCGAGACGTCGGCTCCGCCGAAGGTCTTGGCGCCGACGACGATGTCGGCGGTGCGCGCCGCGTCGCCCTGCGGCGTGTTCGCCGGGTCGGTGAAGGATCCGCTCGGGTCGGCCTCGAGCCGGAAGGTGCCGTTCTCGAGGAAGGTCACGCGCATGGCGCCGTGCTCGGCGGTCAGCGTGACGGCCGCCCCGTCCTGCTGCACGCCGGTGATGGCGCCGATCGAGGCGCCGGTGTCGTCGACCGGGACCTCGGGTGAGGCCGGCTTGGGGGTGATCGGGGTGGGGGTGGATGCCGCGGCCGTGGCTGCGGCTGCGGGCTCGGCGGTGTGCGCGGAGGCAAGCCCGAAGCCCGTCACCCCCAGCGCGATCGCGAGTCCCAGCGCGCCGAAGCGTCGCCGGCAGGAAAGTGAGTTCAACGTCATCGTCTCCTCGTTGTGATTGTTTGTGCATTTGGGGTGCGCAAAGCAGTCATATCGAATCACTCTTTTGCACTGTCGGTCAAGGGTTGCCTGAATACGGGCCTCGGTAGACTCGTGGGGTGGCAGTGAACCCAGAACTGGTCGGCCGGGAGTTCCCGCCGACATCCCCCTACCTCGTCGGACGTGAGAAGGTGCGCGAATTCGCGCGCGCGGTCTTCGCCGACGCCCCCGTGCACACCGACGTCGACGTCGCGCGCGCCGCCGGCTACGCCGACGTGGTCGCGCCTCCGACCTTCGCGATGGTCGTCCAGGACCACACGCTGCAGCAGCTGCTCGCGCTCGAGGACTCCGGCATCGTGCTGGCGCGCACCATCCACGCCGAGCAGCGGTTCGCCTACACCCGGCCGATCGTCGCGGGCGACGAGCTCACCGGGCAGCTGCGGGTCACCGGCATCCGCACCCTCGGTGGCAACGCCATGATCACCAGCGAGGCGGAGATCACCGATGCCGACGGCGCGCACGTCGTCACCGCCACCAGCGTGCTGCTGGTCGGTTCCGAAGGAGAGGCCGAGTGATGTCGTTCACCGTCGGAGACGTGATCGCCGAGCGCACCGTGCACCTCACCCGCGAGTCGCTGGTGCGCTACGCCGGAGCATCCGGCGACTTCAACCCCATCCACTACCGCGACGACGTCGCGGCCGAGGTCGGACTGCCCGGCGTGCTCGCGCACGGGATGCTCACCATGGGCCTTGCCTCGTCCGTCGTGGTCGCAGCCCTCGGCGACGTCGCGAAGATCGTCGACTACGGCGTGCGCTTCACGAAGCCCGTGGTCGTCGACCCGCAGGACGGCGCCGATGTCACCGTCGTCGCCAAGGTCGCGGCCGTCGACGAGGAGACCGCGCGGATCGACCTGAAGGTCACGCACGGCGAGACCACCGTGCTGGCCAAGGCGCAGCTGCGCGTGGCGCTGTGACTGAGGTCTCGCCGATCCCGCTGCGCACGCTGACCACGCTGCGCACCGGCGGCGCTCCCGAGAACATGCGCGAGGCCGCCACCGCGGCCGAGCTGATCTCCGAACTGCAGCAGGTCTGGGCCACCGGCGACGAATGGTTCGTGCTGGGCGGCGGATCGAACCTGTTCGCGGGCGACGCGCCCTTCGAGGGCACCGTCATCCGCGTGCTCTCCCGCGGCATCGAAGAGGTCCCCTCGCCGCACGAGGGCCGCGTGCGGCTGCGCGTGCAGGCCGGGCACGACTGGGACGCGCTGGTCGCCTACGCCGTCGAGCGCGGCTACGCCGGCATCGAGGCCATGAGCGGCATCCCCGGCACCGTCGGCGCCGCTCCGGTGCAGAACGTCGGGGCCTACGGGCAGGAGATCCAGGAGACGCTCGTCGAGGTCGAGCTGCTCGACGAGCACGCCGCACAGCCGGTCACGGTCCCCGCATCCGAGCTCGCCCTCGGCTTCCGCACCTCGGTGCTCAAGCACCACTACGGCGGTGTGCCGCAACGCCGTGCCGTGATCCTCAGCGTCACCCTCGACCTCGCCGTCACTGACGGCACTCGCGTGGTGCGCGGCGAGCAGCTGCGTCGAGCCCTGGGCCTGGAGGACGAAGCGGCCGTGCCGCTGGCCTGGGTGCGCTCCACGGTTCTCGAGACCCGAGCGAAGAAGGGGATGCTGCTGGATCCGGACGACCCCGACACGGCGAGTGCCGGATCGTTCTTCCAGAACGCGATCGTGCCGGAGGCCGTCGCGC
>JAITUD010000028.1 GCA_031286555.1 Microbacterium sp.
GCGGAGATGCCGACGACGGCGTCCGCCGCGGTCAGCCCGATCCGGTCGATGGCCTCAGCCCCGGCGACGTCGTCGTCCTCGGCGTTCTCCACCGCGCCACGGACCGCGATCTCTCCGCCTGCGATCAGACCGACCACCTCTTCGGGTGCCGTGCCGTAGGTCGGCGGGATCTCGCTCGCGTCGAGCACCCCCATCCGCCCTGCGGTGCCTGCGCCGATGTAGATCAGCCGGCCGCCCCTCCCGCGCTGCGCGACGATGCCGTCCACCGCCGCAGCGATCTCATCGGCCCGCCCTGCCACGGCCTCGGCGGCCTGCGCGGCCTGCGCGATCATGACGTTCACCTGCTCGGCGGTGCTGCGCACGTCGAGATCGGCGTACGCCGGGTCGGCGCGCTCCGTCGAGAGCGTCTGCAGCGACGCGCGAAGGTCGTCGTCCTGGGTCATCGTCGTACCTCCACACGTGTGAAAGCCGGCCGCGGATGCGGCAGGCCGAGCGGCGCATGCGCCGCGGTGAGACGACCGGCGATCCGCGATCCCGTCGTCGTGAGGGACACCGGGATGCCGTGCCATGACAGCACGCCGAGCACGGCGAACATCAGGTTCTCCCTGCTGTCCGGGTCCACGCCGTGCTCCGCGCTGGAACTGATCCGCACGGGTGCGGCCAGCTCCGTGAGGCGCCGCATCAGCACCGGGTTGCGAACACCGCCGCCCGAGACGATCGCGCTCGTCGCGCCGGAGGCACGAAGGGACTCGGCAATGCTCCAGGCGGTCAGCTCGACCAGTGTTGCAGCGGCGTCGGCATCCGACGGCGGGTCCGCGGCGGACGACCGCACGGCGTCGTCGAGCAGACCGAGGTGGAACTCGTGCCGGCCGGTGGTCTTCGGCGCCGGCAGCGCGAAATAGGGGTGGGCGCGCAGCGCCCGCATCAGGTCCGGACGGACCGCGCCGGCTGCGGCCAGCGCGCCGTCGCGGTCGAAGCCCTCCGCTCCCCCGGTGCGCCGCTCGATCAGGGCGTCGAGGAGCGCGTTGCCCGGTCCGCTGTCCCAGGCCTCCACACGGCCGTCGGGATGCACCACCTGCACGTTGGCGATCCCGCCGATGTTCACGGTCGCGACGCCCTCGCCCGTCGCCTCGGCGACCGGGCCGAGCCACAGCCTGTCGAACAGCGCCATCAGCGGCGCGCCCTCGCCGCCGGCGGCGATGTCCGCGCTGCGCAGGTGCGAGAGCACCGGACACCCGGCGGCCTCGGCGATCAGGGCGGGCTCGCCCAGCTGGGTGGTGCCGCGGGCGTGCCCGTCCTCCACCCAGTGGTAGACGGTCTGCCCGTGCGAGACGACGAGGTCGAGGCCGGGGATGTCGCGCACCGCATCGGCGAAGGCCTCTCCGAGCCGCCAGTCCAGCGCGCACCAGGCAGCGGCGTCGATGGCCGCGCCGTGCGTCACGTCGAGGATGCTGCGGCGCAGCTCGGGCTGCCAGGGCACGGTGCGCCAGTCGACCGTGCGCAGCACCAGGACGTCGCCCTCGGCCTCCGCCTCGACGACGAGCACGTCGCTGCCGTCGGCCGAGGTGCCGGACTGCAGCGCGCACACCCTCATCTCACTGGCCGATCAGTGCCTGCCGGGCGACCTGGGCACCGATCAGGTTCGCCCCGCGCACCTGGACGATCGGTGCGCCGTCGACGACTGCGGGGCCGAAGCCCACGTCGACGACCGTCGTCCCTGTGCCCGCGGCGACGAGCCGCTCCACCAGCGCGCGCTGCGGGGACTGCCCGTCGAGACGATCTGCCAGCACGACGGTGCGGCCGGCGGACGCCTGTCGCTCCGCGGCGACGACATCCGATTCCTGAGCCTGCTCGGCGTCGAGGCGCACGATCTCGCCGCCGGCGGCGAGCGTCTGCGCGACGTGCCCGGCGGCGCTGTCGACCGCCAGCGACGAGCGGCGGCGGACGTCGATGACCGTGGTCGGCACGTCATCCAGCGGCTGCAGGTCGCCGACGACGGTCACCGCGCGTCGCACGACGGATGCCGCGTCGAACTCGGCCGGTTCCGCGGCGGACCGCGCCGTGACCGCTGCCGACATCCGCACGACACGGCCGGCGGCCTCCTCGACGCGCTCGCGGGACAGCTCGCCGGAGCGCAGCGCCGCGACGATCGCATCGCGCACCGCGTGGAAGTCGCGCTCGTCCTGATCGGGCAGCATCGCGGGCCCGGGGTTGGTCGGGTTGCCGATGCAGAGCAGGTCGGCGCCGGCCGCGAGAGCGCGAACGGCGCCTCCGCCGAGCCCGACGGTCTCCCGGATCGCCGCCATGTCGAGGGCGTCGGTCACGATCACACCGTCGAAGCCGGCATCCCGCAGCATGCCCAGCACGCGCGGGTTGAGCGTCGCCGGCTCCTCGCCCCAGGCCGGGACCACGATGTGCGCGGTCATGATCGACTGCACGCCGGCCTCTGCAGCCGCACGGAACGGCGGGAGGTGGTCTGCCTCGATCTGCGCAGGAGTGAGCTCGATCCGCGGCAGATCGTGATGCGAGTCGACGTGAGTGTCTCCGTGGCCGGGATAGTGCTTGGCGCACGCCGCGAGACCGGTGGACTGGATGCCGATGACCTCGGCGGCCGTGTGGCGGGAGACCACGTCGGTGTCACCGCTGAAGGACCGGGTGCCGATCACCGGGTTGCGCGGGTCGGTGTTCACATCGGCCACGGGGCCGAGGACGACGTCCGCGCCGATCGCCGCGCATCTGCGACCGATCTCGGCGCCGGTCGCACGGGTCGCGGCCTCGTCGTCGACGAAGCCGAGCTGCTCGGCACCGGGGACCGTCGAGCCGGTGGTCGTCTCGAGCCTGGTGACGCTGCCTCCCTCCTCGTCGATGCCGATCAGCGCGCCCGGGGCGATCTCGTGGATCCTGGCGCTCAGCGCCGCGGTGTCGCCGAGCAGGTTCTGCGCGAAGTACACGACGCCGGCCAGTCCGTCGCCGAGCTCGCGCTCGAGCCAGCTCGGCACGGTGCTGCCCAGGAAGCCGGGCCACACGACCCCGTTCGCCAGGCGGGTCAGGTCATCGACCACGGGTCATCCCTTCACTGCGCCGGCGACGAGACCGTCACTGAGGCGGCGCTGAACGATAACGAAGAACACCATCACCGGAAGGGTGATCAGCGTCGAGGCCGCCATGATGAAGCCCCATTCATTGGAGTGCTCACCGAAGAACTGACGGAGCCCGATCGACACAGTGTACTGATCGACCTCACCGCCGAGCAGCGTCATCGCGAAGATGAACTCGTTCCACGCGGTGATGAACGAGAACACGCTGGTGGCGACCAGCCCGGGCATGACGAGCGGGAACAGCACCGAGCGGAACATCCGCCACCAGGATGCGCCGTCGATGTACGCGGCCTCCTCGAGCTCCACCGGGACGGCGGCGACGAATCCGCGCAGCATCCAGATGCCGAACGGCAGCGACAGCGCGACGTAGACGATCATCAGGCCGATGAGCGTGTTCAGCAGGCCGAGGTTCTTGATCTGGATGAACAGCGGGATCACGAGCGCCTCGAGCGGCACCATCTGCACGACCAGGATCATCAGCAGCATCGAGGTGCGGAACTTGAAGCGGAACCGTGTCACGGCGACGGCGGCGAGCAGCGCCAGCAGGGCGCTGGCCAGCACGGTCACGATCGCGACGATGGCCGAGTTGCGCAGGAACACGTCGAACCCGCCGTCGGTGAGGACGTAGGTGAAGTTGTCCCAGGTGAACTCGCGGGGCAGCAGGTTGCCGCCGCCGCTGGAGGCCTTCTTGTCGAAGGAGCTCATGATCATCCAGTACACCGGGAACAGGGTGAACAGGAGCAGGCCGATCACCGCGACGACGATGCCCAACCGGCCGAGGGGCGAAGACTTCCTCACAGCTGGTCCTCCTTGAGCAGGGTGCGGATGTAGACGATCGTGATCGCCAGCAGCACGAGGGTCAGCAGCACCGCCAGCGCGGAACCGAACCCGTATCTGTTCTGGCCGAACGACTCCACGTAGGACCACACGCCGAGGTTGAGCACGGATCTGTTCGATCCGGCACCTCCTGGCATCAGGAACACCTGCGTGAACACCTTGAAGTCCCAGATCGTGGACAGGATGATGACGACCGAGAAGACGGGGCGCAGCGTCGGGAAGATGATCTTCCAGAACCGGCGCCACGCGCCGGCACCGTCGATCTCGGCGGCCTCGAGCATCTCCTTCGGGACGCCGAGGAGGCCGGCGAGGACGGTGATGGCGACGAACGGGAAGCCGTGGTGCACGACGTTCAGCAGCACGATCGCGTAGAACGCCCAGCGGTTGGTGAACCAGTTCACCGGCCCGTCGATCATTCCCATCGACTGCAGCGCGGCGTTGAACACGCCGCGGTCGGCGTCGAAGATCCAGGTCCAGACATAGGTGCCGGTGACGGCGGGCATGGCCCAGGCGATCATGATCGCGCTGCCGACGATGGTGCGCCAGGCCAGGCCCAGCCTCGCCAGCAGCAGCGCGACGAGTGTTCCGAATGCCACGGTGGTGAACACCGAGACGATCGCGAAGCCCACGGTGTTCGGCACCACGACCGCCCACAGCTGCGGGTCGGTGAGCGCCTCGACGTAGTTGTCGAGACCGATGAAGTTGGTCGTCCCCCGCCGGATCTCACGGAGGCCGTAGTCCTGGAACGACAGCAGCACGACCTGGATCAGCGGCCACAGCAGCAGCACGCCGAGCACGAGCAGTGCAGGCCCGAGCAGCAGCCAGGGGCGCGTCCGGGCGATCGAGAAGAGCTTCCGACGACGCCCGCCGGCCGGAGAAGGAGCGGTCTCCTTCTCCGGCGCGGACATCGTCGCGGGGAGCGACGAACTCAAGATGGACCTACTTGGTGTTCAGCAGGTCGGTCATCTCGGCCGCGGCGTCCTTCGACGCCTCGGCGACGGTCTTCTGACCGCTGAGGACCTCCTGCATCATCGTGTTGGTGGTCTGCTTGGCCTGCACGGCACCGAACTGCGGGGTCACCGGCACGGAGGCTCCACCGTCCACCATCTGCTTCGCGAACGGGGCGATCAGCGGGTCGGTCGAGTCCAGGGCATCCTTCATGAGCGACTCCAGTCCGGGGAAGTAGCCGGTCGAGTCCGCCCACTGCGAGGCGAACTTGCCGACGGTCATCAGCTTGACCAGCTCCCATGCCAGGTCGGGCTCCTTGGAGTCCTCGAAGATCGACAGGTGCGATCCGCCGAGCACGGAGGGGGCGATGCCGCCGTCCTCACCGGGGATCACGGCGACGCCGAGCTTGCCCTCGAGCTCGGGGTTCGACTCGATCAGCGACTTCGGCGTCCACGATCCGGAGAGCATCGTGGCGACCTTGCCCTGGGTGAACGCGTCGCGGACGTCGGTCTCCTTCCAGGTGGTCGCGCCCGGCGTCGAGAAGCCGTGCTTGAGCGCCAGGTCGGTGTAGAACGTCAGACCGGCCTGCGACTTCTTCGAGTCCAGCTCGGACTTCCACTTGTCGCCGTCCTTGACGGCGACCTCGCCACCGGCACCCCAGACCCAGGGGTACACGCCGAACTCGGCGTTGCCCGGGACGACGAACGCCGCCATCTCGGGGTGTGCGGCCTTGATCTTCTCGCCGTTGGAGACGATCTCGTCCCAGGTGGTGGGGGCCTTCAGACCGAGCTCCTCATAGATGTCGGCGCGGTAGACGATCGAGCGGACGCCGGCGTACCAGGGCATGCCGTACAGCTCGCCGTCGTAGGTGCCGGCGTCGGCGAGGCCCTTGACGAGGTCGTCCTTCAGGCCCTTGTCCTCGGCGACGTAGTCGTCGATCGGCACGAGAGCGCCGGCGTCGGCGAACTCGGGGGTCCAGGTGGTGCCGGTCTCGGCGACGTCCGGTGCGGTGCCGCCGGCGATGGCGGTGACGAAGCGCTGGTGGCCGTCGGCCCACTGCACCTCCTCGAACTTGACCTTCGCGCCGGTCTTCTCGGTGAACGCCTTCGACACGGCGTCGAGATAGGCCGAGGAGTCGGGGTTGGTGCCCTGCATCACCCAGGCGGTGATGGTCTTGCCCTTGCCGTCCGCGGCGCCGCCGGAGTCCCCGGAGCTGCCGTTCGAGCATCCGGCGAGAGCAAGCGCGGCGACCGCGCCCAGCGCGACGACGGAGATCACGCGAGTTTTCATTGTGCATCCCTGTTCTTCGTTGAGCAGTCACGGGTGATCCCGAACCTGCAAATAGTATTCAATAAATTAGGCGTCCACGCAAATAACTTTCATGCAACGGAGCGCCCCGCGGGCCCTCACTAAACTCGACCTCATGACGACGTCGACGGCGCTCTACACCGATCGCTACGAACTGACCATGCTGGCCGCCGCTCTGCGCGACGGCACGGGCGCACGGCCCTGCGTGTTCGAGCTGTTCTCGAGGCGCCTCTCCGGCGGCCGCCGGTTCGGCGTCGTCGCCGGCACCGGCCGGCTGCTCTCGCTGCTTCGCGAGTTCCGCTTCGGCGAGGAGGAACTGCGGTTCCTGCGCGACAACGACGTGGTGGATGCCGCGACGCTCGCGCATCTGGAGGACTACCGCGTCACCGGCACGATCCGCGGCTACCGTGAGGGCGAGCTCTACTTCCCCGGCTCCCCCATCCTCACGGTCGAGGGCACCTTCGCCGATGCCGTGGTGCTCGAGACCCTCGCCCTCAGCGTGCTCAATCACGACTCCGCAGTGGCCACCGCCGCATCCCGCATGAGCATCGCCGCAGGTGAGCGCCCACTGGCCGAGATGGGCTCGCGGCGCGCCGCCGAGCACTCGGCGATCGCGGCCGCCCGCGCGGCGTACATCGCCGGCTTCGGCGCGACCAGCAACCTCGAGGCCGGGCGCAGCTGGGGCATCCCGACCAGGGGCACCGCCGCACACGCCTGGACGCTGCTGCA
>JAITUD010000104.1 GCA_031286555.1 Microbacterium sp.
GTGACCGGCCTGATCAAGCTTCAGATCAACGCCGGTGCAGCCAACCCGGCGCCGCCGATCGGCCCCGCGCTCGGTCAGCACGGCGTCAACATCATGGAGTTCTGCAAGGCGTACAACGCGGCGACCGAGTCGCAGCGCGGCAACGTCATCCCCGTGGAGATCACCGTCTACGAGGACCGCAGCTTCACGTTCATCCTGAAGACCCCGCCGGCTGCTGAGCTGATCAAGAAGGCCGCTGGCGTGCCCAAGGGCTCCGCCACGCCGCACACCGTCAAGGTCGCGAAGATCACCAAGGACCAGGTCCGCCAGATCGCCGAGACCAAGCAGGCCGACCTGAACGCGAACGACATCGAGGCCGCGTCGAAGATCATCGCCGGTACCGCCCGTTCCATGGGCATCACGGTCGAGGGCTGAGGAGAATAATCATGGCTAAGTCCAAGGCTTACAACGCCGCCCTCGCCAAGATCGAGGCAGACCGCTTCTACACGCCCACCGAGGCTGTCGTCCTGGCCAAGGAGACCGGCTCGGCGAAGTTCGACTCGACCGTCGAGGTCGCGCTGAAGCTCTCGGTCGACCCCCGCAAGGCCGACCAGATGGTGCGTGGCACCGTCATCCTCCCGCACGGCACCGGCAAGACCGCCCGCGTCATCGTGTTCGCCAACGGCCCGGCTGCTGAGGCCGCCATCGCCGCGGGCGCCGACGAGGTCGGTGGCACCGAGCTGATCGAGAAGGTCGCCGCAGGCTGGACCGACTTCGACGCCGCCGTCGCGACCCCTGAGCTCATGGGCCAGGTCGGCCGTCTGGGTAAGGTGCTGGGCCCCCGTGGTCTGATGCCGAACCCGAAGACCGGCACCGTGACCCCGAACACGGCCAAGGCCGTCGAGGAGATCAAGGGCGGAAAGATCGAGTTCCGCGTCGACAAGCACGCCAACGTGCACTTCGTCGTCGGCAAGGCCTCGTTCTCGGCCGAGCAGCTCGACGAGAACATGAAGGCCGCCCTCGAGGAGATCGTGCGCCTGAAGCCGTCCAGCTCGAAGGGCCGTTACATCCAGAAGGGCGCCGTGTCGACCACGTTCGGCCCCGGCATCCCGCTGGACGTCAACGCCATCTGAGTCTGACGCTCATCACGAAGACCCTCGCCCTCCGGGGCGGGGGTCTTCTGCGTTCCCGGCGTCGTCATCGAGAGACGGAGAACTAATACCTCCAAGTGGAGGTATTCTGCTACTCTCGTCCGCGGGGCCGTTCGGGCCCGCACCCATGACAAAGGAAGGTCGACGTGGCCCTACCAGAGACCTCGGTACAGCTGTACACCCTCGCGGCGGAGTTCACCGCAGACATGGAGGGATCGCTCGACAGGCTCGCCGCCATCGGGCTCCGCAACGTCGAGGCGTTCGACTTCGTCGGTCGCCCCGACCAGATCCGTGCCGCCCTCGACGCATCCGGTCTCGCATCGCCGACCGGTCATGCGCCGCTGCTGAGCGACGAGCTGTGGACACCGGACGGGTCGATCCCCACGCCCGCGCCCGAGGTGGTCTTCGAGGCTGCCGCGAAGATCGGGATGAAGACGGTCATCGACCCGTTCGTCGACCCGGCCCGCTGGCTGACCCTCGACGGCGTCACCGACATCGCCGACCGTCTCAACAGGCTTGCCGACACGGCCGCCGCCTTCGGCCTGGAAGTCGGCTATCACAACCACGCGCAGGAGTTCGTCGCCGACTTCGACGGCGAGAGCGCCTATGAGCGCTTCGTCGCGCTGACCGACGACCGGGTCATCATCGAGCTCGACCTCTATTGGGCACTCGTGGGCGGCCAGGACGTGCCGGCACTGGTCGGCCGCCTCGGTGACCGCCTGGTCGCGGCGCACGTCAAGGACGGGATCGCCCCCGTGGTCAATCCGTTCGGCCCGGATGCCGGGGAGTTCGGCTCTGCGGCACTCGACCAGCGGCACGCCGGGACCGGTGATGTCCCGCTCGCCGAGGCGCTGCGCGCGGCATCCGCGCTGCAGTACGCCATCATCGAGTACGACAACGCGCCGGGCGACGTCTACGCCGACATCGCCGCCAGCTACGCGTTCCTCACCGACGGCGGGTTCTCCCGATGAGCGCCATCGGGGTCGGCGTCATCGGCGCCGGCGTGATCAGCGACACCTACCTCCAGAACCTCGGCAGCTTTCCCGACACCGAGGTGCTCATCGTCGGCGACCTGCTGCCCGACCGCGCGCAGGCGCAGGCCGAGAAGCACGCCGTGCCGGCATCCGGTTCGGCCGAGGACGTGCTCGCGCACCCGGGCGTCGACCTGGTCGTGAACCTCACGGTTCCCGCTGCGCACATCGACGTCTCCCGTGGGGCCGTCGCCGCGGGCAAGCACGTCTGGACCGAGAAGCCGCTCGGCCTCGACCGCGAGGGCGCCGCGCTGCTGCTGCGCGAGGCGGCGGATGCCGGGGTGCGCGTGGGCTCGGCGCCCGACACCCTGCTCGGCCCGGGCTTCCAGGCCGCCCGTCGCGCGATCGAGGGCGGCGCGATCGGGCGTCCGCTGTTCGCCCAGACCGCGTTTCAGACGCAGGGGCCGGACCTGTGGCATCCGAACCCCGGCTTCCTGTTCGCGAAGGGGGCCGGTCCGCTGCTCGACATGGGACCGTACTACTTCTCGGCCCTGGTGAGCCTGTTCGGCCCGGTCGCCAGTGTCGCTGCGGTGGGGACGAAGGCGCGTGCGGAGCGGGAGATCCACACCGGTCCCCACGCCGGCGACACCTTTCCCGTCGAGGTGCCCTCGACGATGCAGATCGTGACCGCCTTTGAACAGGGGGCGGCCGCGCAGAGCGTGCTGAGCTTCGACTCGGCGCTCGAGCGCCATGGAGTCGTCGAGATCCACGGCACCGACGGCTCGATCGTGATCCCTGATCCGAACTTCTTCGCCGGGCGGATCGCCTACGTCAAGCCGCTCGGAGTGCTCCGTGAC
>JAITUD010000144.1 GCA_031286555.1 Microbacterium sp.
TCGCGGATGTTCGCCAGCACCACGTCCTTGGTGTCGAGCAGCCCATGCCCGGCCGTGCCGAGCTGCGCCTGCTGCAGGCCTGTCTCATCGCGGTCGAGCATGATCAGCTCGGCGGGGCCGAACTTCGACAGTTGCCGGCACAGCTCCGACCCGATCGACCCTCCCGCGCCCGTTACCAGCACGCGCTTGCCCGCGACGTACCCGGCGATCAGCTCGACGTTCGTGTCGACCGGATGCCGGCCGATGAGGTCTTCGATCTCGATGTCGCGCACATCCACGCCACCCGGGTCCAGCATCATGTCGGTCAGGCTGGGCGTGACCGAGACGGCGACGCCCGCGGCATCCGCCTGGTCGCTCCACTCGCGCAGCTGCACGCTGTCGGCACTGCCCATCGCGATGATCACCCGCGTCGCGCCGGTCTGCTGCGCGACCGCGGCCAGCTGGGCCGTCCGGCCCAGCACTGGCACGCCGCGCAGCACCAGATGCTTCTTCGCGGGATCGTCGTCGAGCAGACCCACAGGGCGGATCGGCGACGTCGGGTCGGTGATGATCGAGTGCAGCAGGCGGTCGCCCAGATATCCTGCGCCCGCGATCAGCGTGGGCTCGGCGTCGTCAGCCGGCTTGCGCGAGCGCTCGACCGTCGCACGCGCCACGTAGCGGATGCCGAACATCACGACGAGCACGAACGGCGCTGCCAGCAGCACAGTGCCGCGCGGCACGTGCACCGCATTGCCGAACGGGATGACGAAGAGCGAGAGCAGGATCGCGATGCCGGCGACAGTGAGGCCGAGAGCCCGCACCTCGCTGAACGAGCCGTACGCGTAACGCCCGCGGTACAGGCCCAGCCCGAAGCCCGCGATCAGTTGCAGGATCGCGGCGACGACGCCCAGCCCGATCGTGGCGATCCAACCGCCGGGCGGCAGGTCGAATTCCAGTCGCAGCGCGACGGCGAAGACCATTCCGAGAATCCAGACGACGGCGTCCGCCGCCGCCACCAGAGTGCGGCGCCGCTGCTGCTGCACCGAAACCTTCACTGCATCTGTCTCGAGTTCCCCCCGGACACGATCATCCCATGCCATGTTCTCCCCGTTCAAGGCGCTCCGACGTGACCCGGCCTCCCAACCGGACGGCGAACACCCATCGAGATCTTCCCACAGTCGTTGTTCCGACTGATCTCATATTGCCGACAAATGTTCGCCCGAATGATTAATTCACCCTCGGCCTCACCCGGGGGTGAGCGCAAGCCCTGAGACTTTCAGCACGTGAGCACCGGCACAGACGATCCGATGTCGTCGTTGGCCCAGATCGTGCCTGCGACCGGCCCGGTCGAGCATGTGCCTGTGTTGCGGGGCTGGAAGTAGAAGGTGAACTGCAGGACGAACGTTCCGTCCTGCCCCGCCGTGAATGAGAAGGTCGGGGTGTACGCCGTTGAGTAGGACCGGTTCGGTGCGGAACAGCCATCGGCCGGTGCGACCAGCTGAGATGTGCCGGCGATCCCCGGCTGATAGAGCATCGTCGTCCGTGTGACGACCCACGCCAGTTGTTCGGTCGCAGCGGTCTCTCCACCATGCACCAGAAGGCCGGCTCCCCTGCTGCAGGAAGAGCACTGGTTGCCGAAGTTGGACTTGATGTTCAGCGTGCCCGTGTAGGTGACGCCGGGGACAAGACCGGCGTATGTCGTCGTCACCACAGATTGCCCGTAAGTGGATCCGGTTGCATTGTCAACGCGACCTGCCATCGCCTGGTAGGTCTCCCACCAGCGGGTGACGTTGTCTCCTTGCCCAGTCGCGAATCCGGCAAGGTTGCCGGGGCTGCCCGGGGCGGGAGTCAGAGCGATCCCCGTCCTGGATGTCTCGCCAGTGCTGGTGGCGGTGATCGCGCCGGCGCAGACCGCGCCGCTGGCGGCCCTGGCCGGCACCGCCGTGGCGACGGCGATGACCGGCAGCGCCCATGCCACACCCTTGGTCAGCGTTCGACGCGAGAGGCCTCGCTCCTCGCGAAGGTCGCCTGCGCGCGTGCTCGAGCCGTCGCGATTGTCAACCTGTTTGTTACTCATTCGATCTCCCCGGTTCCCCAGACTGCGCACACGACGTGCGCGAGTGCGGTCAGTCACGGACAGTATTCGTCCCCTGTTGACGGGCCTGTTTCAATCTGTAAACGCACCCTCTACGGTGTTGCCATGAACGACAGATCGCTGTTCGCAGGGGAGTTGGACCGTGCGATCAGAGCGCGGGGACTCACGCTTCAGCGGCTCAGTCGGCGTCTCGCCGACCTGGGATCGCCAGTCAGCGTGGCTTCGCTGAGCCTGTGGCGCAACGGACATCGCGTGCCCACAGGCGACGAATCTCTTGAGGTCGTCTACCGCCTCGAGGAGTTGCTTGAGCTCGACGCGGATTCCCTCGCCCGCCTGCTCCCCGTGCATCCGCAGCTGAAAGCGAATCGGCATCGTTCGATCGATGAGTTCTACGCCGAGGAAGGAAAGTCATCCAATACTTCCGAGCTCGCGGAACGACTCGACGTGGATGCCGCCTCCGTGTTTCTGCGCAGCACGAACGAGAGGTTCGACATCGGCCCGGACCGTCAGATCAGCCTCTGCCGGATTCAGAACTTCTGGGAGGCGCGCGTCGATCGGGCTCGGAGCGTGTACTTCACCTGGCGCTACGACTCCCCGGCGAAGGAGCCGATCGTCGCGTCGACGGCCGGTGCGCAGCTCGGCGCGACGCTCTTCGATGAGGAGAACGGCACTTACGCGGCCGAGTTCATCCTTCCCCGCCCGCTCCGCAAGGGCGAGACCGCGATCACTGAGTACACCTTCGAGGGTCTCGGGGAGCGCGACGACGTCACCTGCCTGGACAACGGCCTCGCGCGGCACGTCGCCGAGGGGTCGATCTGGATTCAGTTCACGCCCGGGCACGAACCGACGGACCCTCATCTGCGTGTCCACGACGGGACGACGAAGTCGAGAACCCCTGCGTCACTCGAAGGTGGCGCGCTGCACCACATCGTCAGGGGCTTCGGCCCTGGCTTGATCGGCTTCGATTGGACGTGGCCGCCGGCATGACCGGTCATCAGCGGACTGTGCCCCGCCACGTTCGCGATGACTCGGGCGGGCTCAGGTGCCGATGTTAGAGGCATCCTTACAGCGGAATCCGCCAGAATGATCGCGTGACCGATATCTTCGCGCCCGAAGAGGCGCCTGAGCGTACCCGCCGCCGTCGCTGGCCGTGGGTCGTCGTGTTCACGGTACTGGGGATCTTCATCGCGGCCGCCGTCACCGGCGCCGTCTATCTGGGCCATCTGTCGTCGCTGTACGACCAGGCCGAGAAGCTGCCGGACTCGCAGGTGTTCCCCGATCCGTCGACGCGACCGACGCAGCCCGCTGACAGCGCCGACGGCAGGAACATCCTGCTGCTCGGCTCCGACACCCGAGGATCCATGGGCAAGGATGTGAAGGACCTCCGCGGCCAGCGATCCGACACCATCATGCTCGTGCATGTCCCCTCCGACCGCTCCGGCGTGCAGGTCATCTCGATCATGCGCGACAACTGGGTGCCCATCCCCGGCCACGGCGAGGCCAAGATCAACGCGGCGCTGTCGTGGGGCGGCGTGCCGCTTCTGGTGCAGACCGTCGAGGGCATCTTCGGGGTGCCGATCGACCACGTCGCCATCGTCGACTTCGAGGGCTTCAAGGGCCTCTCCGAAGCCGTCGGCGGTGTCACGCTGAACAACGCGATCGCGTTCTCGTCGGACGGGCACGACTTCGCCCAGGGACAGATCACCGTCGAGGGTGACGCCGCCCTCGCCTATGTGCGCGCCCGCTACCCCTTCACCGACGGCGACTACCAGCGCGTGCGCAACCAGCAGGCGTTCGTGAAGGGCCTGATCGGAGAGCTGATCAGCAAGGACACGCTGACCAACCCGACACGCATCGCCGACTCGGTCGGGGCGATCTCGAAGTTCCTAGCCGTCGACTCCGGCCTGACCTCGCAGGTCGCCGCGCAGCTCGGCTTCGAGCTGAAGGATGTCCGCGCCGACGACATCATGTTCCTCACCTCGCCCACCCAGGGCACAGGCACGATCGGCGACCAGTCGATCGTCGTTCCCGACTGGACGGGACTGCGCGCACTCTCGGACGCGCTGAAGAACGACACGGTGCCGGCATACGCCGCGACCCAGAAGTGAGTGCTCACTCACCATCTGATCAGACATGAGAAAGGCCCCTCCGAGGAGGGGCCTTTCTCATGTTCGGTCAGAGCGCCAGGCGCTCCTTGACCACGACAGCCAGCTTGTCGGCGTGCAGGCGCGCCGTCTCGGCATCCGCAGCCTCGACCATCACACGCACGAGGGGCTCGGTGCCCGAAGCGCGGAGCAGCACGCGGCCGGTGTCGCCGAGCATTTCCTCGCACTCGCGCACGGCGCCGAGGACGAACTCGTCGTCGACACGGTTCTTGTCGACGCCCTTCACGTTCACGAGCACCTGCGGGTACACGGTCATGACCGATGCCAGCTCGGCGAGCGACTTCTTGGTGCGTGCCATCTCGGCCACGATGTGCAGACCGGTGAGCACACCGTCGCCGGTGGTGGCGAAGTCGCTCATGATCACGTGACCGGACTGCTCACCGCCCAGCGAGAAGCCGTTCGCGTTCATGTCCTCGAGCACGTAGCGGTCGCCGACGGCGGTCTGCCGGACCGTGATGCCGTGCTCGCGCATCGCGACGTGCAGGCCCAGGTTGCTCATCACCGTGGCGACGAGCGTGTCGTCCTTGAGCTTGCCGCGCTGCTTCATCGACACGGCGAGGATCGCCATGATCTGGTCGCCGTCGACGACGTTGCCGTCGGCGTCCACAGCCAGGCAGCGGTCGGCGTCGCCGTCGTGCGCGATGCCGACGTCGGCCCCGACACGCACGACCTCGGCGGCCAGCTTGTCGAGGTGGGTCGAGCCCACGCCGTCGTTGATGTTGATGCCGTCGGGATCGGCGCCGATCACGGTCACCTTCGCGCCCGCGGTGCGGAACGCCTCGGGCGAGGCGCCGGATGCTGCGCCGTTGGCGCAGTCCAGCACGACGTGCAGGCCGTCCAGGCGGTGCGGCAGCGAGCCCAGCAGGTGCAGGACGTAGCGGTCCTCAGCATCCGAGAAGCGGCTCACGCG